>NZ_JBFTOU010000025.1:0-91671 GCF_056398125.1 Pseudomonas sp. 05L36
ACAGCGTTACACGCTGCTGTCAACACCTCTTTTTCAACTCCCTTTTGGCTTCGATGACCTGAAGCAACCTGCTGCCGAAAACTGCATAACTCATTGTTTACCAAGGAGTTTTCCGTTTCGACTGCGCCGGAAGTGGGGCGAATTATAGACATCTATAATCTTCCGTCAAGCACTGATTCGGGTTTTCTATCAACAACCTGCAAATCGCCCCAAAGGACGCCTATATAGAAGGACCAGAACGCCCCTCTATATAGAAGAGCTTCCTCATAGGCAGCCACAGCCCATGCCATAGCCAAATAACAAAAAAGCACCCAAGGTGCTTTTTTGTTATCGCTGTCAGCTGAACGAAGTCGCCACCCTGGCCCGCGCCATGTGCAGCTTCTTGTAACTGTCGATCAGGCGAAGGTGCCTGTCGAGCCCTTCCAGTTTCATGCTCGTCGGCGTCAGACCATAGAAACGTACGCTGCCGTCTACGGATCCTATCGCCGCGTCCATCCGCTCGTTACCGAACATCCGGCGGAAGTTGACCTCGTAGTCGCCCAGTTCCAGATCATCGTCCAGCTGCATTTCCAGCACGACGTTCACGGCTTGATAAAACAAGCCGCGTTCGACGGTGTTGTCGTTGTATTGCAAGAAAGCTTCCACCAGATCCTTGGCCTGATCAAACTTCTGCAAGGCGAGATAAATCAGCAGCCTCAGCTCCAGGATCGTCAACTTGCCCCAAGGCGTGTTGTCGTCGAACTCGATGCCGATCAAGGTGGTGATGTCGGTGTAATCATCCAGTTCGCTGTTTTCCAGCCCCTTGGCCAGCGTTCTAAGGCCGACTTTGCTCAGGCTGTGCAGGTTCAGGATGTCAGCGCGGAACTGCAGCGCCTTGTTGGTGTTATCCCAGATCAAATCTTCTACCGGATAAATTTCCGAGTAATCCGGCACCAGAATGCGGCAGGCCTTGGCACCGATGTGCTCATAGACCGCCATGTACACTTCTTTGCCCATGTCTTCGAGAATGCCGAACAAGGTCGCTGCCTCTTCGGTATTGGAGTTTTCGCCTTGACCGGAGAAATCCCACTCAACGAATTCGAAATCCGGCTTGGCACTGAAGAAGCGCCACGAGACCACACCGCTGGAATCGATAAAGTGCTCGACGAAGTTGTTCGGCTCAGTCACCGCCTGGCCTTCGAAGGTCGGCTGAGGCAGATCGTTCAAGCCTTCAAAACTGCGGCCTTGCAGCAACTCCGTCAGGCTGCGCTCCAACGCCACTTCCAGGCTTGGGTGCGCACCGAACGAGGCAAACACGCCACCGGTACGCGGGTTCATCAAGGTCACACACATCACCGGGAACTCCCCGCCCAGCGACGCATCCTTCACCAACACCGGGAAGCCCTGCTCTTCCAGACCCTGGATACCGGCCAGAATGCCCGGGTATTTCGCCAGCACTTCCTGCGGCACATCCGGCAAGGCCATTTCGCCTTCGAGGATTTCGCGCTTGACCGCGCGCTCGAAGATCTCCGACAGGCACTGCACCTGGGCTTCGGCCAGCGTGTTGCCAGCGCTCATGCCATTGCTCAGGAACAGGTTTTCGATCAGGTTGGACGGGAAGTACACCACCTCATTGTCCGACTGGCGCACAAACGGCAGTGAACAAATGCCGCGCTGGGTGTTGCCAGAGTTGGTGTCGTACAGATGCGAGCCACGCAACTCGCCATCCCGGTCGTAAATCTTCAGGCAGTACTCGTCGAGGATGTCAGTCGGCAGTTCGTCCTTCGGGCCAGGCTTGAACCAGCGCTCGTCCGGGTAATGCACAAACGCCGCGCTGGCGATGTCCTCGCCCCAGAACTGATCGTTGTAGAAGAAGTTGCAGTTGAGCCGTTCGATAAACTCGCCCAACGCCGATGCCAGCGCACCTTCCTTGGTCGCGCCTTTGCCGTTGGTAAAACACATTGGCGAGTGCGCATCGCGGATGTGCAGCGACCACACATTGGGAACGATATTGCGCCACGAAGCGATTTCAATCTTCATGCCCAGGTCGGCCAGGATGCCCGACATGTTGGCGATGGTTTGCTCCAGCGGCAGGTCCTTGCCCACAATGTAGGTGCCCGCTTCGCCAGTCGAATGCGGCATCAGCAACGCCTGGGCATCGGCGTCGAGGTTTTCGACCTCTTCAATCACGAACTCGGGCCCGGTTTGCACCACCTTCTTTACCGTACAACGGTCGATGGAGCGCAAGATCCCCTGACGGTCCTTGGCGGAGATGTCCGCCGGCAATTCGACCTGAATCTTGAAAATCTGGTTGTAGCGATTTTCCGGATCAACAATGTTGTTCTGCGACAGGCGGATATTTTCGGTGGGGATATTGCGAGTCTCGCAATACAACTTCACGAAGTACGCCGCACACAACGCCGACGAAGCCAGGAAGTAATCGAACGGCCCCGGCGCCGAGCCATCGCCTTTGTAGCGAATGGGTTGATCGGCAATCACCGTGAAGTCGTCGAACTTGGCCTCAAGTCGAAGGTTGTCGAGAAAGTTGACCTTGATTTCCATGCGTGCTTACCAGAATAACGAGCTAAACGATTTGGCCGCCATTATCCGGTTTTTCAGCACAGACCGTTAACTTTCCACTATTTTTCGACCAACACCACCCCACGCTCCTCAAGCAAACGCACAAACATCGTCAGGCTCTGCGACACCGTCCCCCTGCGCCAAACCAGCCAGGTGCGCAGATAACGGAACGACTCCGACAACGGCCAGACGCTGACCGTCGTGCATCCAGGCATGCTTTCGAGCATGCTGCGAGGCATCAGCGCCAGGCCGGCACCGGCGCTGACGCAGGCCAGCATGCCGTGATAGGACTCCATTTCGAAAATCTTGCCGGGCACCGCCGCACCATTGGCGAACCAGCTTTCGAAATGATGGCGATAGGAGCAGTTGGAGCGGAAGGCATAGATGTTTTCGCCATTCACATCCTTGGCCCGATGAATCGGCTCATGGTTGAGCGGTGCGATCAGGACCATTTCCTCTTCGAAAGCAGGCACGCCCTCCAGTGCCGGATGCAACACCGGACCATCGACAAATGCCGCGGCCAGCCGCCCTGACAGCACCCCATCGATCATGGTCCCGGAGGGGCCGGTGGACAGGTCCAGTTCGACCTTGGCGTGTTTCTGGTTATAGGCGGCCAATAGCTCTGGAATACGTACCGCCGCAGTACTTTCCAGCGAGCCCAGGGCGAAGGCTCCCTGCGGTTCTTCACCTGCCACGGTGGCGCGCGCCTCCTGAACCAGGTCGAGAATACGTCGAGCGTAATCCAGAAAGCTCCAGCCGGCCGGCGACAGGCGCAGGCGACTCTTCTCGCGGATAAACAGATCCACCCCCAGGTCCAGCTCAAGCTGCTTGATTCTGGTCGTGAGATTCGATGGCACCCGGTGGATATGCTGGGCGGCCACGCTGATGCTGCCGTGCTCGGCGACAGCCTTGAAGATTTCGAGCTGAACCAGATCCAATTCATTCTCCAAACGTGAACGTTATACTCAGTATTATTCAGTTTCCAGAAAACATATAGCCCCATAACCTGAGCACATTCCTACCTCGCAGGACGGTGCCATGACCCACGTATCCAGCCTTACCCATGCCATTTCGATCAACCCGACCACGGGCGAGCAGATCGGCCATTACCCTTTCGAATCCGATTCGGCATTACAGGCCGCGCTGACGCGGGCCACTACCGGGTTTCGCGCCTGGCGCCGCAAACCGGTTGAGCAGCGCGCACAGCTTTTGATCAACCTCGGCCTGGCCTTGCGCAACAATGCCGAGGCCATGGCGAACATGATCACCCTGGAAATGGGTAAGCCGATTGCCCAGGCCCGCGGTGAAATTGAAAAATGTGCGCAGCTCTGCCAGTGGTACGCCGAACACGGTCCCGCCATGCTGAGCTCAGAAACGACCCTGGTTGAAGGCGACAAGGCACGCATTGAATATCGCCCGCTCGGCCCGATTCTCGCCGTCATGCCGTGGAACTTCCCCATCTGGCAAGTCCTGCGCGGCGCGGTCCCCACGTTGCTCGCCGGCAACACCTACGTGCTCAAGCACGCGCCAAACGTCATGGGCAGCGCCTACCTGCTGCTGGAAGCCGTCAAGCAAGCGGACTTTCCTGAAGGCGTTTTCGAGGTCATCAACGTCACCCCGGAGGGTGTATCCAGGGCGATCGCCGATCCACGTATCGCGGCTGTCACCCTCACCGGCAGCGTCCGTGCAGGCATGGCCATCGGCGCTCAGGCTGGAGCGGCACTGAAGAAATGTGTATTGGAACTGGGCGGCTCCGACCCGTTTATCGTGCTCGACGACGCAGACCTCGACGAGGCGGTGAAAGCCGCGGTGATCGGGCGCTTTCAAAACACCGGACAAGTCTGCGCCGCCGCCAAACGCCTGATTGTCGAGCAAGGCATCGTCGAGGAATTTACCCGCAAGTTCGTCGAGGCCACCCAGCAGCTGGTCGTCGGTGATCCACTCGCCACCAACACTTACATCGGCCCGATGGCTCGCTTCGATCTGCGCGACGAACTGGATCAACAGGTTCGCGACACACTGGAAGAAGGCGCGACGCTGCTGCTGGGTGGAAAGAAGGCTGAAGGCCCCGGCAATTACTATGAGCCTACGGTACTCGGCGACGTGACCGATCAGATGACATCATTCAAACAGGAGTTGTTTGGCCCTGTGGCCTCAATCATCACGGCCCGAGACGCAGCCCATGCGCTGGAACTGGCCAATGACAGCGAGTTCGGCCTCACCGCCACCCTCTACACGCGCAATGTCGAACTCGCCCGGCAGATGGCCGGCGAACTTGAAACCGGTGGCGTGTTCATCAACGGCTATAGCGCCAGCGATCCGCGTGTCAGTTTTGGTGGCGTGAAGAAGAGTGGCTTTGGCCGTGAGCTCTCGCACTTCGGGGTGCGCGAATTCTGTAATGCACAGACGGTTTGGCTGGATCGGCGCTAAGGACAGCGCAAAAACCTTGATACTGGAATGAAAAAACGGGCGCCTTATCGGCGCCCGTTTTTTTTGCTCAAAAGATTGGTGACACAGGCGAGGTTCTGCCCACCAGCTCCCTGCGTGCCGCCTTGCTCTGATATGTTTTTTTTCATTAAGTTGATTTATGAATTATTTTATGTCATTCATACCCTCGTGAATCATCGGGACAGTCCACCTTGCCAGACCGGACGGCAGCCCCCCTACCACCCAAACGCCCCATCCAAGGAGTCAACAATATGTACAAGACAGAACTTCTAGGCGCTCTGGCACTGTGCGTCGCAAGCTTGCTGGCACACGCCGACGACGACAGCCTGCGTATCGGTATCGAAGCCGCCTACCCGCCCTTCTCCTTCAAGACGCCAGAGGGCAACGTCAGTGGTTTCGATTACGACATTGGCAACGCGCTGTGCGAAGAGATGAAGGTCAAATGCGAGTGGGTCATCCAGGAATTCGACGGCATGATCCCGTCGCTGAAAGTGCGCAAGATCGATGCTGTGCTGTCGTCGATGTCGATCACTGAAGACCGTATGAAGTCGGTCGACTTCAGCAAAAAGTACTACCACACGCCGGGCAAGTTCGCGATGAAGGCCGGTAGCGTGATCAACGACCCGCTGGTCGATCTCAAAGGCAAGAAACTCGGCGTGCAACGCTCCTCGACCTATGACCGTTTCGCCACCGAGCAGCTTGAGAAAGCCGGCGCCCTGGTGGTGCGCTACTCCTCGCAAAATGAAGCCTTCCTCGATCTGGCAGCGGGTCGCCTGGACGCCACGCTTGCAGACATCGTCAACACCGATGAAAGCTTTATCAAAACACCATTGGGTAAGGGTTTCGCACTGGCAGGGCCGGACATCAACGACCCGAAATACTTCGGCAGAGGCGCCGGGATCGCGGTGCGTAAAGGCGACAGCGCGAACGTTGCACGCCTGAGTGCAGCGATTGATGCGATCCGCGCCAATGGCAAGTACCAGCAAGTGATGGGCAAGTACTTCGCCTTCGATATCTACGGCGAATAAGCCTTCATCCGAAACCTTGGCGCCGGCCCCATGCGGGCGCCGCTTTTGGCTTGTCTCGTGCGCCTCCCGGCGCTCGCTTGAGGAACTTCATCATGCTCCACGGCTACGGATCGAGCATTCTCGATGGCGCCTGGCTGACCATTAATCTGGCCCTGACCTCCATGACCATGGCCATTTCCCTGGGACTGATCGGCGCGGCCTTTCGTTTGTCGCCGTTCAAATGGCTGGCGGTGCTGGGCGAAGGTTATACAACCCTGATTCGCGGTATTCCTGACCTGGTGCTGATCCTGCTGATCTTCTATGGCGGCCAGGATCTGATGAACCGCATTGCCCTCGCACTCGGTTACACCCGGTACATCGACATCAACCCCTTCATCGCCGGTGTCTGCACCATGGGCTTCATATTCGGTGCGTATCTCTCGGAGACCTTTCGTGGCGCCTTCATGGCGATCCCTAAAGGTCAGGCAGAGGCCGGCGCGGCTTATGGCATGAGTGGCGCTCAGGTGTTCTGGCGGATTCTGGTGCCGCAGATGATTCGTTTCGCCATTCCCGGGTTCACCAACAACTGGTTGGTACTGACCAAATCCACCGCGCTGATCTCGGTGATCGGTTTGCAGGACATGATGTTCAAAGCCAAAAACGCAGCGGACGCCACCCATGAGCCGTTCACGTTTTTCCTCGCGGTTGCCACTCTCTACTTGATGCTGACCAGCGTGTCATTGCTGGTGCTGCGCTATCTGGAAAAACACTACTCGGTCGGCATCAAAGCCGCCGAACTGTGACTGGGAGCCCCCCCCATGATTCTCGACTACAACCTGATATGGGAAAACCTGCCGCTGTATTTCAACGGCGCATTGGTGACCCTGAAAGTGCTGCTGATTTCCCTGGCCGTTGGCCTGGTGCTTGCGGTTCCGATAGCGCTGATGCGCGTTTCCCGATCACCACTGATCAACTTCCCGGCCTGGCTCTACACCTACGTGATTCGCGGCACCCCGATGCTGGTGCAATTGTTCCTGATCTACTACGGGTTGGCGCAGTTCGAAGCGGTACGCCAAAGCGCGTTCTGGCCATATCTGTCCAGCGCAACCTTTTGTGCCTGCCTGGCTTTCGCAATCAATACCAGCGCCTATAGCGCGGAACTCCTGGCCGGCAGTTTGAAGGCCACGGCCCACGGCGAGATCGAAGCCGCCAAAGCCATGGGCATGTCGCGCCTGACCTTGTACCGCCGCATCCTCCTGCCGTCGGCCTTGCGCCGGGCACTGCCGCAGTACAGCAACGAAGTGCTGATGATGCTGCAGACCACCAGCCTGGCGTCCATCGTCACGTTGGTGGATATCACCGGAGCCGCGCGAACCGTCAGTTCGCGCTTCTACCTGCCGTTCGAAGCATTCATCACCGCCGGTCTCATCTACCTGGCCCTGACCTTCATCCTGGTTCGCCTGTTCAAGCTGGCCGAGCGCCGCTGGCTGGCCTATCTGGCACCACGCAAGCACTAAGGAGCGTTATGAAGCACATTCAATACCTTTTGCCGTGGAGTGCCTCGGGCACAGAACGAAAGCTGTCGCTGTTTCGTTTTGGCAGCGGGCCGTGCAAGGCCTACATCCAGGCTTCCCTGCATGCCGACGAACTGCCGGGGATGCGCGTCGCCGTCGAGCTCAAGCGCCGTCTGCTGGAACTGGAAGAGCAAGGCCTGTTGAACGGGGTGATCGAACTGGTGCCGATGGCCAATCCGATTGGTATCGCACAGATGTTCCAGGCCACCCATCAGGGGCGCTTTGAATTCTCCAGCGGGAAGAACTTCAATCGCGACTTCCCGGAGCTCGCCGAAGCCGTGGCGCAGCATTTGGAAGGTCAACTGGGCGACGATGCCAATGCCAACATCGCGCTGATCCGCCGCGCCATGGGCGATGCCCTCACCAACATGCCGGCACCGACATCGGAACTCGATGGCTTGCGGCGCCTGTTGATGCAGCATGCTTGTGATGCCGATGTGGTGCTGGACCTGCACTGCGACTTCGAGTCGATCATGCTGCTGTATGCCATGCCGCAAAACTGGTCACGCTTGCGCTCATTGGCCGCCCGCCTCGGCGCCGGCGTGGCCCTGCTCGCCGAGGCTGCGGGAGGCAACGCCTTCGATGAAGCCTGCGCAATCCCCTGGCTGCACCTGGCCGAGCGCTTTCCTGAAGCCAATATTCCGCTGGCGTGCGTGGCCACCACGATTGAATTGCGCGGCATGGCCGACACCGAACGCGAGCAATGCGTCGACAGTGCCCAGGCCATTCTCGGCTATCTCGCCGAGCAAGACCTGATCAGCGGCGACTGGCCTGCAGCGCCACCGAGCCGTTGTGAGGCGACACCGTTCGCCGGTGCGCAGTACGCCTATGCGCCGCATCCGGGGGTGGTGAGTTATCTGCAACCGTTGGGGGCCCACGTCAAGGTCGGCGATCCGCTCTTCGAAGTGATCGATCCGCTGACCGATCAGCACAGCGTGGTGCACGCCAGCACCGACGGCATCCTGTATGCCCGTGAACGCCTGCGCTTTGCCCAGCCTGGTTTGTGGTTGGCCAAAGTGGCCGGCAATACCCCTATTCGCCAAGGCCGTTTGCTCAGCGACTGATTCCAGAGAGTTGAAACCATGTACAAACTTGAAATTCAGGATCTTCACAAAAGCTACGGCGCCCACGAAGTGCTCAAGGGCGTGTCCCTGGAAGCGAAAGCCGGTGACGTCATCAGCATTATCGGCTCCAGTGGATCTGGTAAAAGCACCTTCCTGCGTTGCATCAACCTGCTGGAGCAGCCCAACGCTGGCAACATCGTGCTCAATGGCGAACAGCTCAAACTGGTGACCAACAAACTCGGCGGGCTCAAGGCTGCCGAACCCAGGCAGCTGCAACGCATGCGTTCGCGGCTATCGATGGTGTTTCAGCACTTCAACCTCTGGTCGCACATGACTGCCCTTGAAAACGTCATGGAAGCTCCGGTGCATGTGCTGGGCATGAACAAGCAAGAAGCCCGAGAAAAAGCCGAACACTACCTGAACAAAGTCGGCGTGGCACACCGCATGGACGCCTGGCCGGCGCATATGTCCGGTGGTGAGCAGCAGCGCGTGGCGATTGCCCGCGCACTGGCCATGGAACCTGAAGTGATGCTGTTCGATGAACCGACTTCGGCACTCGACCCCGAGCTGGTCGGCGAAGTACTTAAAGTCATGCAGGATCTCGCACTCGAAGGACGCACCATGGTGGTCGTGACCCACGAAATGGGGTTTGCCCGCGAGGTTTCCAATCAACTGGTGTTTCTGCACAAGGGGCGGGTCGAAGAGCGCGGCAATCCGCGTGAAGTGCTGGTCAATCCACAGTCCGAGCGTCTCCAGCAATTTCTGTCCGGCAGCTTGAAATAATCATACACTCCAGCCAACTTATGCCCCCGCCCCAGCCCCATCTCCAACCCTCAGGAACTGCAGAGCCGGACATGCCGACCCCCACGAAAAACACCACGGTCTATGCCGCGCCGGTGATGCGCAAACTGACGGAAATCGTTACCGATTTACCGCCATCACTGCGCAAAGTGGCGGATTTCATCCTGCGTCACCCGCTAAGGGCTGCGACGCTGACTATCGAAGAAATGGCTCATGAAACATCCACCTCGCCAGCCGCGGTCAATCGTTTGGCCAAGGCTCTGAACCTGGGTGGCTACACCGGCATGAAGGCCGAGCTGGTGGCGACTTTGCAGCAGATGGTGTCGCCGGTCGACAAGCTTCGTAATGAACTGGCGCATCGACCGGGTGGCGCATTTGGCCTGCATGAGCAAATCCAGAGCGCCACCAGCAACCTCGCCACGGCGGCGACCAACAACCATGAAGATGCCTTTGAAGCGTTCGTCACCCGCCTGACCGAGGCGCGTAAAATCTACATCCTCGGCTTTGGCAACAGCGTCTACTTCGCAGGCCTGGCCGCCTCGACCCTGATGCCCTTCTGTGCGGACGCCACCGCCATCAGCATGGAAGGCGGCAACGAAAACGCCGCTTACCGCCTGGCCGCAATCACCGATCAGGATGTATTGCTGGCGATTTCCCTGCCGCGCTATTCCCTCGACACCCTGCAACTCGCGCGTTTTGCCAATGAGCGCGGCGCCTCGGTGCTGGCAATCACCGACTCACCTGCCTCGCCTCTCACCAGCATTGCTGAACACGTGCTATTTGCCCCCGCCGACCATCCGGTCATGACCAGCTCCAACATCGCCGTGCTCGCCTTGATCGAAGGATTGGTGGCGGGTGTGATGGCCCGCAATAAAGAAGCCGTCAAGTTGGCGACAGAGCTGACCGAAAGCGTGATGTCTTACCTGCATATTCCTTCCAGCAGTAAATCGCCGAAAAAGTGATATTTCTTGGGGGGGGGCGCCCCCACAGCACTGCGTACTCCTTGATGCCATGGTGCCCGCACGACTACGCGCCTGGCGCCAACATGCTGAAATCGGGAACAGGCGGGGTTAGAGCGAGCGTAAAAAGCCGGATCAGGCGCCGGCCACGGGGTAAGATTTGCAGCAATTGCTGCGGTGTGATGCTCATGTCTGCATCGCTTCGAATGTAGATCGTCCTGAATAAAAACGACTGGCCACCGACTTATCGACAGCGCATGGCTTAGCTTATAGAATCGTGCGCCGAAAAAAATAAAACTTTCTTGATTCGCAGGTAGCGCATGACACCCTCCGTTAGCGAAACAAAGAATCTGGACATCGAAGTATTGCGTGCCTATGCCATCGCTATTACTTTCGTTGCCCATCTGGGTCTTTTAAATCCGGATTGGTTTAAATGGACTACCTATTTCTGGCTGGGTGGAGGGGTAGATTTATTCTTCTGCATTTCCGGATTCCTTATAACGACATCATTGATAAAAGCTTCGAACCAGCAAGATCAGTTCCTGCGTTTTGCCGGATCTTTTTGGACAAGGCGGTTGTTTCGATTGTGGCCCGCCGCGATTTTCTGGTCGACCATAACGTTGGCAATTTCATTTGCCTTTGACGTCTCCAGGACATTTGGCTCACAAGAGAACATGGTAAACTCTTGGACATTCGGCATGTTGAATATCCAAAATATATACATCTGGTACACTGAAAATTCAAACAGCGCAACTCCACTATGGCACTACTGGAGCTTGTCGCTAGAAGAACAGTTCTATGTAATTCTCCCCATCATTTTGTTCTTCACCCCTAATCGCAAATTATTGATCATCCCTTTTCTTGCAGTGGCAATTTACCATTCCACACAGATACGTCCGTGGGGTACATTGCTTTGGTTTATTCGAAGCGACGCATTGCTTTACGGCACCCTCATCGCGCTGGCCTGGCATTACTACCCACAGCGGATATCAAGTATTTTCTCTACCAAGAACAAAAAAACATTACAACTTGCATTATTGATTTGTATTCCCTTACCCATCATCACAGCAAAAATCGGCTGGTCCCCCTATTTCATGGGATTTGTCGCAATCACTTCAAGCCTGGTTGTGCTCCTGTGTTCGGGAAATCTAAACCTTACGGGCTCAAATGGCCGCCTCCGAAAGATCGCCATTCACATCGGATCGCGCTCTTACTCCATTTATCTTGTTCACAACCCTATATTTGCAATTGTAAGAGAAATATGCCTTCAATCAGGGTATACGGATCTCACACTTGAAACCGATAAAATATTTGCCGTCCTCATCGCACTAGTACTAACTGGAGTGATTGCAGAGTTTTCCTACCAATTTGTGGAAACTCCACTTAGAAGTTACGGGTCGCAGCTTTCGAAAGCAAAATTCAAGCGGGTGATGCTGGCCAACTAATGCTTTTGGAGCAGCCGTCCTGATCAGCGAAACTGATTCAACGCGACGCGGTATTTTTTCAAAGATCTCGAGTCGCTGACTGCCAAGGATGTCAGCCGAACACTCAAAAATAAAAAGGGGGCGGGACGGAGTGATCCCCCCCTGGCTCCCCATCTTCTTTTTCATACTTCTTGAAAGCTTCGAGAGTTTCACTCTGGATTTTTCCAGGCAGGTAAGCGGCGACGTGACAGTACTACGGCCTGAACTGGTGACGGTCAGCCACTTGTTTGTACGCCAGTCGGCAGAGTTGGCGGCAGCAGTGACTCACCGAATGCTGAAGACCTTGCTCGACAATCACTGGCATCCTTCAGGGGGTCTTCGACCCCTTTTAAGTCCGCCAATGCGGTTTTTTCACGCGCTACTTACAGTGGGCGCAGCTCTGGGTGCTACGCTTTTCCTGTGCATGGAGGAAGCGCGATGCCAGAAGATCTTGCCCCCACCCCGCTCAATTCTTGCGACGAAGACTCTATTGCCCTCGGGCATACTATCGATGAGGTTGCGGCCTGGATCGACCACCGCGGCTCTACGTGTGTGTCTGATCGCATCAATATGCCGAAGTTACATACCTGGGTGTTCAACAAACCCCAACGCCTGCTTTCTAACAATCTAACGACTATCAATTTAACTCGCATGGAATGCGTAGTGCTTGACTTATTAACAAGCAGCGAGGAACGCGTCATCAGCAACGAGGACATCCTTATGAAGTTAAATAAGGACCCTCATAATTACAAAGGATTGCCCATGTGCCTCAGTAGACTGCAAGCGAAATTCAAGAAATTCACCAAAGGCGACAACCTCCTCCGTTCAGTAAGAAGTCGCGGTTACTGCCTTATCCAAACAATAAATCCTGAATGAGTTTTAAGTCTCCGGCTCATGGATGCAATGCTGTTCAGTTAAGGAAATTGCAGGGGCGAGCTTGGCGGAGTTAAAGCGCGATCCCGCAAACCTACCGAGCGATACTCGGTGATTGTTTTGTCCAGAGGAGGTTTATGGCATCTGTTTCAAGCCTCAGGTTGTTACCGACCCTGAGCCAGAACAGTATGTCGTTAGGCGTCAATGGGCTGAAAAAGATCCAGTGCCCCGAGCCGTCAGCCTTTTCCTCTACGTCTGCAACGTACAACGCGACCTCGCTTTCGCTAAGTTCCAAGGCATCGGAGATTTCTCGCTGTGTCGGTTTTCTTACGCTGCTCATAGTGAAATCCATTTCTTGAACAAAGTGCTGAAAGCATAGCTGAACACCAAAACCTGGAATCTCCACCTGTCGCTTCAGGTCACGGAATGGCAGGAGACTGTGTCAACGCTCCTGATCACCCTCGCTACGGTGCCGGCCGAAGAGTCCGCCCGCATTGCGAGCATGTCGCGACCTGAAATCGCAGTTACTGCGCAGGCATGGCGTCCAATGCCTGCGCATGAGCATCAATCATCACCTGAAGGGCGTTTGACACATGCGGATGCCCAACCCAGCGGTATGAAGCACTTCCAAGTAAGCCGGCTGCCGCGTTGTCCATCAGGCTTTTGACATCAAGCCCGCTGGCGATGGCCTCTCCAATAATTGCTACAAGGGCCTGCTCAAGTGCAATTTCGCGATCAGTGACCATTTCATCTCCTTGAACCGGCTCCATGCCGGCCATAGAGATAAATAGCTCAAAAGAAATCAAAATGCCACTACCTCCGTCGCATTCAGTCACGGAGGGTGGCGCATGCAATGGAGGCGTCAGGGCACCGCTTTGGGTGGATGCCCAAGGCCTGCTCGGGGCGGTGCCCCCATGATCATCTTACTGATAGCAGCGCCGTTCTAGATGCTCTGGCTCATCTACAAGGGGCCACGCCACCAAGGGTTCACCCCGCCAGTCACCTCAGGGGGAGTGTGTGTAACGCCACTGGCGAGGCGAACGATCGAACGTTAGCTGAACGACTTGGATTGTCGCCTGCACCTTGTCTGAATTGGTGCCCACCCTGACCAGTTGCTGGCCATTCAGTAATCCATCTGAAACACACCAGGCCGGGCAAGCGGTCATGACTTTACCCAGCGCAGCGCCAAGTGTCCCGAAGACAACCCTGAACAAAATTAACATTGAGCCTGCCGGTGAACGACGGGCGAGGAATCGCCATGTCCGATTTTCAAATGGAACCCACGCCCACCGCTCGCAAGCGTCATGTGCGGCGAGTGCCACGGCTTCGCTGTGCCAGGCCAGCAGTACCAGCTCATTTCCGGTAGCTGGAAACCGCCACTATTCCTTCAAATACAGCAGTCAACTTCATTAATAAATAATCCGTCATAAAACCATCGAAGGCGATCAACACTCACACCCCATCGCACCGAAAGTTATTTATCCCGACAAACACATCCATTACCTATCATCATATTACAACTCACTGGACAGTAATTATTGGACGCACGCTAACACCTGCACTTTCAACGAATAACATAACCCCCTGATAACACTCAGACCAACACCAATAAAACTCACTGACTTATTATAACATTCGTTGACACTAACACGCAGCCACCCTACATTAGTGGCACTCTGCCAACACCACGACGACGCATCAACTTTGTCAAGTTAATGGAATGCTGAGTTTCTGAGCTATTTCATTCCTGGTACAACGCATGAAATATGTAGACGACATTACGAAACTTTTTACACATTTTGGCGCCAGTGCGCAGAGCTACCAGGAAATACAACCGAACTATAAAGATTTCAAAGACGACCCGGTTACACCTGCGCTGACTGAGCCAGAACCGTCGGTGGCCTTGCCTCCCCCAATACCAACGCCAACGTCCCCTGTGTTTCTACTGGACGAGCCACAGCCTTCTTTATTGATTGGCGCGCCGGTCGAGCCTGTGCAGAATGCTGCCCTCTCGCTAACTTCGCCAATATCCCCTCTCCTGACCAAGCCACCTGCGAGTTCTGCTACGGGTGACCGTCAGCGATTGAGCGACTTGTTACGTGAACTCAACCAGGTTCGTCGAGACGGTCTGCCAGAAACGACTCGCAAGCGGACCAGGGCAAAGGTCATTGCTATCGTTTCGGCGAATGGTGGGGTGGGTAAAAGCACCGTCGCCGCTGGCCTCGCAAAAACACTTCGGCGCCCTGGCGGGCGAACCATCGCAATTGATCTGGACCCTCAGAACGCGCTTTCCTGCCACTTGGGTATCACCAGGCAGGTTCCCGGGCTGATCCAGCTCAAAGAGCAGGGCGCCGACTGGGGCGCTCATCGCCTGCCGGGCTTTGGCGACAGCGAGTGCCTGCCCTTCGGCACTGGCGAGGTGAGCGATCGCCGATTGCTCAAGCAGTTGATGCTTGAAGATTCTGACTGGTTGAATCAGCACCTTGCGTCAATGGACCTCAGCGAAAACGATACCGTGATCCTGGACACGCCTTCGGGTGCGACCGTCTATTCGCAACAGGCACTCGATGCCGCCGATCTGGTGCTGGTGATGACGGTGGCCGACGCGGCTTCCTACCTGGCACTGGACACCATGACCCAGTGGCTGGAAACCAGCCGACGACGCGCGCAGTGGCACCGGTATGTACTCAACCAACGGGATGACTCGCGTTCGTTCTGCAGGGACATGGGCGTGCTGTTTCGGCGGCGGCTCGGCGCTAACCTGATCGGGACGATTCGTCTCGATCACCAGTTCAACGAGTCGCTGGCCTATGGTCGGGACCTGTTGCAGTACGCACCTGAGAGCATTGGCTGTCAGGACATTCATTCGCTGTCAGGCGCGGTCCATGCCCTGCTTTTTGCGGATGCTTGCAGCCAGCAGGGCACGCCATGACCGCCCGGCTCAATCAGCTACCTGCAAAGACGTGGTGGTTGCAGGAGCTACTGGATACTTTCGTGGCAAGCGTCAGTCGCTGGCCCCTGCGTTGGCGTCAAGGCCTGAAGATCTCGGCCGGGCTGATCGCTGCATTGTTGGTGCTGGGTATCCTCACTGCGCCGCTGAACCTGTATTCCCAGGCCGCGTTTGCCGCCGTCTGTTTTGCCGCCAGCCTGATCATCCGCAAGCAAGCCGGGCGTCTGGCGATCCTGACCCTGGTCACCCTCTCGCTGATCGCTTCGTTTCGCTACATGTACTGGCGCCTGACCGACACCCTGGGCTTCGACAACTGGCAGGATGCCGTATTTGGCTACGGATTGGTGCTGGCCGAACTGTATGCCTTGCTCGTCCTTGTCTTCGGCTATGTACAGACCGCCTGGCCGCTGCATCGCACACCGCAGTTTCTGCAACAACCGCCCGCTGAATGGCCGACGGTAGATGTCTTCATCCCCACCTACAACGAAGCGTTGGGCATCGTCAAACTGGTGGTGCTTGCGGCCCAGGCCATCGACTGGCCCGAGGGCAAGCTGCGGGTGCACGTGCTCGACGACGGACGTCGGGACGAGTTCAAGGTTTTCTGCCAGCAAATCGGCGTCAACTACATCACCCGCGACAACAATCAACATGCCAAGGCCGGCAACCTCAACGAGGCGCTCAAAGTCACCGATGGCGAGTTCATCGCCATATTCGACGCCGACCACGTGCCCACCCGCTCCTTCCTGCAGATCACCATGGGCTGGTTTATCAAGGACCCGAACCTGGCGTTGCTGCAAACGCCGCACTTCTTCTATTCACCCGATCCGTTCGAAAAGAACCTCGATACCTTTCGCTCGGTGCCCAATGAAGGTGAGCTGTTCTACGGCCTGGTGCAGGACGGCAACGACCTCTGGAACGCGACGTTTTTCTGTGGTTCCTGCGCGGTCATCCGGCGTACTCACTTGCTGGAAGTGGGCGGTATCGCCACCGAAACCGTGACGGAGGATGCGCACACGGCACTCAAGCTCAATCGCCGTGGTTTCAACACCGCCTACCTCGCCATTCCACAAGCAGCAGGACTCGCTACGGAAAGCCTTTCCCGGCACATCCGTCAGCGCACACGCTGGGCTCGGGGTATGGCGCAGATTTTTCGGACCGACAATCCACTGTTTGGCAAAGGACTGAACCTGGGGCAGCGCATCTGCTACCTCAACGCCATGATGCATTTTTTCTACAGCCTGCCCCGCCTGGTGTTCTTGACCGCGCCCTTGGCCTACCTGATGTTCGACGCGCAGATTTTTCATGCATCGGCGTTGATGGTCATGGTCTATGTGCTGCCGCATATTTTCCATTCCAGCCTGACCAACTCCGCCATTCAGGGGCGCTTCCGCCACTCCTTCTGGAACGAAGTGTATGAGTCGGTGTTGGCCTGGTACATCATGCGACCGGTACTGTTGGCCCTGATCAGCCCTACGCTGGGCAAGTTCAACGTGACCGACAAGGGCGGCACCATCGAAAAGGACTATTTCGACTGGAAGCTCGCGCGGCCTTACATCGTCCTGCTGACCTTGAACATGATCGGTCTGGTGATCGGCGTGGTGAAACTGATCGGGAGTGATTCGGCCCAGGTCACGACCCTGCTGATCAACCTGGCCTGGACTGTGTACAACATCATTATCGTCAGCACCGCCGTGGCGGTGGCCACTGAGTCCTCTCAGGTGCGTAACGAACCCAGGGTGCCCGCAGATCTGCCTGTGCGCGTCTATCGCGAAGACGGCACCTCGTTCGATTGCAAAACCCAGGACTTCTCACAAAACGGCGTGGGTCTGGTACTGCCACCGCAGGTTCAGCTCAGCGTCGAGGAGAAGCTGCGGCTGTGCATTCTGCGCACACCGCCCTCAAGCCTCTTTCCCGCAAAAACGATCTTCAACAACGACAACGTGACGGGCGTGCAATTCGAGGCTTTGACCCTGCGCCAGCAAAGTGAACTGGTGCGACTGACCTTTTCACGGGCCGACACCTGGGCCAACACCTGGGGTAACGGCCGCCTCGACGCGCCCATGTCGGCATTGCGCGAGGTCAGCAGCATTGGCTTGCGCGCCATCCTGCGCTTGTTCGTTGTAACCCTGAAGGACAGCCACGCGCTGCTGCGCAAACGCCCGGTCGCTCCATCACCTATCGACTCCACCGCGGACACGCAACGATCTTGAAGCCTTCCACTCGCCGGACCTTTCTTCCTCGCCGCACACTCATGCTGATCGCCTGCTCGCTAGTGGGCTGGAGCGGCTGTGCCTTGAGTGCTGCCGCCCAAATCAGCGCCACAGACCCGGCAGTGATGCCGGTCGCATCGTTGCCCGGGACCGATGCCCCGGGCAATAGCTATACCCGCACCCTCAAGGAGCTGGGCAAAAGCTATTCGATGACCCTTAAAGGCGTGGAGGCTACCGACAGCGTGAATTTCGATGTGCGCGCCGATGAAGTCGTCACGGCTGCGCAGGTCACGCTGCAGTACAGCTACTCACCGGCGCTGCTGGCCGATCTTTCGCAAATCAACGTGCTGATCAACGATCAAGTGGCCGCCAGCCTGCCCCTCCCGAAGGAAGAGGCCGGTAAATTGCAGACCCGGACCGTGCAGATTCCGCCGCAGACCATCACCGAATTCAACCGGCTCAGCCTGCAGTTCATCGGTCATTACACGATGCAATGTGAAGACCCTTTGCACTCCAGCCTGTGGGCCAGGATCGGCAACGAGAGCCAACTGAGTCTCCAGGTGTCCTCGATTAAACAGCCCAACGACCTGTCCGCTCTGCCGCTGCCCTTGTTCGATCGTCGAGACGCCTCGCCCCTGAAGCTGCCCTTCGTGTTCGCCGCGCGCCCAAGCGGTCCGGAGCTTGAAGCCGCCGGCATCCTGTCTTCCTGGTTCGGCGCCCTGGCCAGCTACCGCGGCGCAACCTTCCCCGCCAGCCTCACCAGCCTGCCGGCAAAAGGCAACGCAGTGGTGTTTGTCAGCGGCAGCGAATCAACGACCCTGAGTGGTTTGCCGATCAAAGAGGCCACGGGGCCGACATTGACCCTCATGAGCAACCCGAATGATGCTCAGGGCAAACTGTTGATCGTCTCCGGGCGCGATGGCGCCGATCTCAAAGTCGCCGCGACCGCGCTGGCCCTCGGCGGCTCGGCCTTTTCCGGGCAGAGCGTAGTGATCGACCGGATCGACTCGCTCAAGCCACGCCAACCGTACGACGCGCCCAACTGGCTGCCCTCCGATCGTCCGGTTCGCCTGGGTGAACTGGCGAAACCCGCAGAACTCAATGTGTCGGGTTATAACCCGGGACAAATGACCGTTGCCCTGCGATTGCCACCCGATCTGTTCAACTGGCGTGAGCCCGGTGCGCAACTTGACCTGAAGTACCGCTTTACGCCGCAACCGGTCTCCACCAATTCTTCGTTGCTGATCAGTTTCAACGACACCTTCATCAAGTCGATCGACCTGCCTTCGATCGAGAAACTCGGCAACAGCGACAGCCTGCTGGCAATGCTCAAAACCGACGACAGCCTGGCCCGCACGTCGCGCATGCTGTTGCCGCTCAATTCAGTCGCGCTGCAATCGCGCCTGCAATTTCGTTTCATGTATGACTACATCAAACAGGGCGAATGCCGCGACATCATCATCGACAACATGCGCGGCGTGATCGACCCGGACTCGACCCTGGACCTCAGCCAATACGAACATTTCATGGCCATGCCCAACCTCGGGGTGTTCAAGGACAGTGGCTTCCCGTTCACCCGCATGGCCGACCTGTCTGAAACATCGGTGATCCTGCCCAACGAGCCGGGCCCGGCCGATCTGAGCGCCTATCTGACCCTGCTGGGCCGCTTCGGCGACTCCACCGGTTATCCGGCCACCGGCGTGAAGGTGGTCCACGCCGACCAGCTCGCCGAGCAAAGCGACCGGGATTTGCTGGTGCTCGCCTCGGGCAACAACCAGCCTCTGCTGGATCAATGGCAGCACCTTCTGCCCGCCAAGGGCGAAGACGCTGCGCAGTACTTTGAACTGTCTGACCTGCCCTTGCGTCTGCGCAACTGGATCAGCCCGGATACGAAAACCAATCGGCGTGAAGCGCGCAGCAGCTTCAGGTTTAGCGCCGAGGACGGCAGTGCTTATCTGACCGGATTCGAATCGCCGCTCAAGAGTGGGCGCAGCGTGGTGTTTATCGCCGGCACAAGGCCCGGCGGCCTGGCCGACGTGACCAGTGCCCTGCTCAGCAGCGAAGAAAATGCCCGGCAATTGCAAGGCAGTCTGGTAGTGGTCAGGGGCAAGCAGGTCGATTCGCTGGTCGCCGAGCAGGATTACTACGTCGGTCGCCTGGGTCCGTTGCGCTATCTGCAGTGGTACCTCTCGCAGAACGTCATGGCGCTCATGCTGTTCACCCTCCTCGGGGTCCTGCTGCTTGCTTGCATGGCCTACCTGGCCCTGCGCCTACGGGCCAAACGCCGTCTTGGCCAATGAGCCGCGCAGGCCTGTGACGTCCATGAGCAGCCGGGGTACTTCACTTCGCCAGAGCCTGCGCGGTAACGCGCGCAGGTTGAGCGCTGTGCTTGCGCTCGCCCTGCTGGCGCCAACGATAGCGGCCGCACAATCCTGCGAGCCGCCGGCCTGGCCGCTGTGGCAAACCTATGCAACACGCTTCGTCCAGGCCGACGGCCGGGTTCTGGAATCGAGCCTTGAGAACAATCACAGCACCTCTGAAGGGCAGTCCTACGGCATGCTCTTCGCGCTGATCGGCAACGATCAGCCACGCTTTGACAAACTCTGGCGCTGGACGTCAGCCAACCTCGCAGGCGCAGACACTGCCACACGCCTGCCGGGCTGGTTATGGGGACAAGGCACGGACGGTCAGTGGCGCCTGCAAGACGCCAATTCGGCCGCCGACGCCGACCTGTGGATCGCCTACGCCCTGCTCGAAGCCGCACGCCTGTGGCATCGGCCGGACTATCACCAGGACGCCCTGCACCTGATGGCGACGATCGAAGCGCAATTGGTCGTCAATTTGCCCGGGCTGGGTCCGATGGTATTGCCTGGACCACAGGGCTTCGTCCAGCCGGACGCTCTCTGGCGCCTGAATCCCAGCTACCTGCCACTGCCGCTGTTACGGCGGCTGGCCAAGGAAGCACCCTCCGGGCCCTGGCAAGCGATTGCCGATAACACCGCGACGATGATTGCCCAATCCAGCCGCCACGGTTTCATCGCTGACTGGGTCGGTTATCAAGGCATTTCAACACAATCGGGTGTCTTCGTGAGCGACCCGATCAACGGCGACACGGGCAGCTACGACGCCATTCGCGTGTACCTCTGGCTGGGCATGGGTGATACCTCCGAACCGCAGGCAGCGCTGCTGCTCAAACGGCTGGACGGTATGGCCCGCAGCACTGTCTCGACGGGCTCCCCCCCGGAAACGGTCCAGGTTCTGCACGGCAGTGTCCAGGGTCAGAGCCCTTTCGGATTCCGGGCTGCACTGATTCCCTACCTTCAGGCCAAGGGGCAACCCAGGTTGGCCGATCAGCAACGAGGCCGCGTGGAACTCGCCTTGCGCGAAGCACTGGCCAGGCCTGATACCGACGTTGGTCCGCCGCGTTACTACGACTTGATGCTCAGCCTGTTCGCGCTCGGCTGGGCAGATAAACATTATCGATTCCGGGAAGACGGAACGCTGAAACTTTCCTGGGAGACCGCATGCACCCGCACCACCGCACGCTAGCCATCGCCGTCATGAGCGCATGGACGGCCGCTGCTGCCCACGCTCAAAGTCCGACGCCACAGACATTACTCGTCGAGCAAGGGCAGTACTGGCAGTTGCACAAAAACCCTCAACGCGCGGCGGAAGTCTGGCTGAAAGTCCTGTTGCTGGACCCGGTCCAGGTTGACGCACTGTATGGCCTGGGCTTGATCGGCGTGCAACAGGACAAGCCACAACAGGCTCAGCAATACCTCGCCCGCTTGCAGGCCATCCAGCCTTTGCCTCGGCAGGCACTGCAATTGGCACAGGACATCGCCCTGGCACAACCGCAGAACCAGCAGCGCCTGGAAGAGGCTCGGCGCCTCGTCGATGCTGGTGAGCGCGACAAGGCGACCGCCGAGTTTCGCTCGCTGTTCGATGGCCATCCGCCTCAAGGCACGATCGGCCGCGAGTATTACAACAACCTTGCCTTCAATCAGGCTGACTGGGCTGAGGCACGCAGCGGACTTCAGCGCCTGCAACGTGAGATGCCCAACGACTCTATCGTCGCGCTGTTTTACGCCAAGCATCTGGTGCGCCATGAAGACAGCCGTGCCGAGGGCATCCGCGCCCTGGCCGCGCTGACCCAGCGTACCGACATTGCCGGTGATGCCGACGAAAGCTGGCGCCTGGCGCTGACCTGGATCGGCCCGCCCAGTCCGGCACAAGTGCCGTTGTTCGAGGCGTACCTCAAGACGCATCCGGATGACGTGGAAATCCGGGCACAGATGAACAAGGGCAAGCAACAGGCAGCGACGACAGCCAGCAAGGAATGGCAACCGCCCGCCGAAGTTGCGCGCGGTCTGAAGGCGCTCAAAGAAGGCGATCAGGCCACCGCCGAACAGGCTTTTCAAGCGCGCTTGAAAACCCGGCCCGACGATGCCGACGCGCTGGGTGGTCTTGGGGTTGTTCGCCAGCAGCAACACCGACTGGCCGAAGCGGAGAAGCTCCTGGGTCAGGCCACGCGACAACAGGACGGCAGCCACTGGCAAGTTGCGCTGAACGACGTGCGCTACTGGTCGGCGTTGCAGCAGGCCCGCGACGCCCAGGCCAAAGGCCAGACAGCCCAGGCAGTGGCCTTGGTAAACCAGGCGCTGCGGCTCAATCCAAACGGGGTGGACGCTCGCCTCGCCCTCGCGGATATTCAGGCCAACGCGGGCCAGTTCGATGACGCACAGCGCAACTATCGCCAGGTACTGAGCCTGCGCCGTGACGACCCTCAAGCACAGGAAGGGCTGGTCAACGTGCTGCTCAAGAGCGGCAAGAACGATGAAGCCCTGCAACTGATCAACAGCCTGCCGGCCACCGGCCAGGCAAAGATCGGCCAGTCCGCACGCCTGCAAGCCTTGCGTGCGACGCAACTGGCCGCGCTCGCCGAACAACGCAACGACCTGCCCGCTGCACGCAACGCCTTGCAAGACGCGCTGCGCGTTGAGCCGGACAACATCTGGACGCGTTTCGCCCTGGCCCGCCTGAACCTGGCGATGGGCGAACCCCAGAAGGCTCGGGACCTGATCAACGCCATGCTCCAGGCCCATCCCGACAATGCCGATGCGCTTTACGTCAGCGCCTTGCTGTCGGTCCAGATGGGTGAGTGGAAAGCCGCCCAGACAACCTTGGCACGCTTGCGCCCCGACCAGCGCACCCCGGACATGCAAGCGCTGGCCGCTGACGTCAGCCTCAACCTGCAACTCAGCCAGGCGATCGAGTTGGGCAAGCGCGGACAACGCCAGGAAGCCCTGACCTTGCTCGAGCGTATTCAGCCGATGGCCAACAACAGTCCAGACCGCACGGCGAGCCTGGCCTCGGCCTATGTCGACATCGGCGAGCCGAGCCGTGCGCTGGCCCTCATGCGCGGCCGGTTGCAACAGACTACAGCGCCCTCGGCGGACTTCATCCTGCAATACGCCGCTGTCCTGCTTAAAACCGGAGAAGACACGCAGGTCAACCAGATTCTGCGCGACCTTCAGAACAAGCCCCTGAACGCGCCAGCTCGCAAGCGATTCGACGACCTGCTCTATCTCTATCGCATCCGCCAGGCTGACCAGCTGCGTGAACGCGGCGATCTGGCCAACGCCTATGACACGCTGGCGCCCGCACTGGCGCAACGTCCCGGTGACAGCGCTGCCGTCGCGGCCTTGGCGCGGATGTACTCGGCCAACGGCGACACGGCAAAAGCCCTCGAACTCTACAAACCGCTGTTACAGCGCCAGCCAAACGACCCGCAACTGCTGCTGGGTGCTGCCGACGCGGCGGTGCTGGCACATGACACGGCCTTTGCCGAACAGGCGCTGCAACAGCTGCTCAAGACCGAATCCGGTAACCCTCAAACGCTGACCGAGGCCGCACGCCTCTACCAGAACATGGGCAAGTCCGGCACGGCGACCGATCTGCTGCGCAAAGCCGTGGCCATCGAACAGAGCGAGCAACGCAGAAGCCAGGGCGGCCAACTGGCCGGCTCGACGGTGGCGCCCAACCCTTTTGCCGGGGTGTCGGGTTCACGTAATGAAGTCAGTCGCGACACCTTGCTGGCAGCCATCCCGCCACCGGCTCAGGAGATGCCGGGCAGCGCCCCTTTTGCCATCGACGCCCCGCCAAGGCCACAGCAGGCGAGCAATCCATTCGAGTCGCAGTTGCCCCGCGCAGCGCTGGTGAGCGAGGACATCAGCCCCGCGCAACTGGCGCTCAATAAAATCCTTCAGGAGCGCAGTGCCTACGTCACCCAGGGCGTGAGCATTCGCAGCAACAACAGTGAGTCGGGACTGAGCAAACTCACCGACATTGAAACACCGCTGGAAATCAATATTCCGCTGGATGAGAGCCGCGTTGCGCTGCGCGTGACGCCGGTCTCGCTGAACGCCGGCAGTGCCAGCAGCGAGGCGCTGTCGCGTTTTGGCAACGGTGCGCAGAGCGGCAGCGTCGGTTCGCAGAAAGCCGAGGGTGTCGGCCTTTCCGTCGCCATTCAACGGCCCGCGGATGGGCTCAAGGCCGATCTCGGCACCACCCCGCTCGGCTTCAAATACACCACCGCCACGGGCGGCATCAGCGTTGATCGCCCCATCAGCGACAGCTCTAATGTCCGTTACGGCGTGAACGTTTCCCGGCGTCCGGTGACTGACAGCCTCACCTCGTTTGCCGGCACCACGGACAAACGCAGCGGGCAGTCCTGGGGCGGCGTAACCGCCAACGGCGGGCGTGGTCAGTTGAGCTTTGACGACAACGAAGTCGGCGCCTATGGCTACGCCTCCTGGCACCAGTTATTGGGCAACCATGTCGAGTCCAACAGCCGCAGTGAACTGGGCAGCGGTGTGTACTGGTACCTGCAAAATGCAACGGACAGCAAACTGACCGTCGGCCTGAGCATGACCGGCATCAGCTACGCCAACAACCAGGACTTTTTCACCTACGGCCACGGCGGCTATTTCAGCCCGCAGACGTTCTTCGCCCTGGGCATTCCGGTGACCTGGGCACAACGCACCGGGCGCTTGACGTATCAAGTCAAGGGCTCGGTCGGCGTGCAGCATTTCGAGCAGGACAGCGTCGACTATTTCCCGACCGACAAAGCCCAGCAGGCGGCCTCGGGCCTGCGTTACGCAGGGCAAAACAAAACCGGGATCGGCTACAGCGTCGCCGCGGCGGCTGAATACAAGGTCGCTTCGAACTTCCTGCTGGGCGCCAATCTGGGCCTGGACAACGCCCGCGACTACCAACAACTCAGCGGTGTCCTGTCCTTGCGCTACCAGTTCGAGGAGATCAGCGGCCCCATGAGCCTGCCGGTCAGCCCGTACGCCTCGCCTTATTCCAACTGATCATTCTGGAGGTTTCGATGCCCACTTCTGCCCTTGCCGGCCTGACTCTCCTTGTCCTTGGGGAGAGCCACATGAGCCTTGCGGACCATTTGCTGGAGCCGCTACACGACAACCTGACCCGCCAAGGCGCCCAGGTCCACTCCATCGGTGCCTGCGGCGCCAGCGCCGGTGACTGGTTGATCAGCAAGAAGGTCGACTGCGGTGCCGAGCGCAAAGGCAACGACAAGATCGTGATCAAGGGGCGCGAAGCAACCACCACACCGATCCAGGACCTGATCGCCGCCGACAAGCCCGACCTGGTGGTACTGGTCATCGGCGACACCATGGCGTCCTATGACAAACCGGTGTTTCCGAAGGCCTGGGCATGGCAAAGCGTCACCGGCCTGGCCAAGGCCATTGCCGCCACCGGAACCCGCTGCGCCTGGGTGGGCCCGGCCTGGGGCAAAGCCGGTGGCATGTACCAGAAGAATGATCCCCGCACCCAATTGATGTCGCAGTTTCTGGCCGCGAACGTGGCGCCTTGCACCTACATCGATTCGCTGACGTTCTCCAAACCCGGGCAGTGGATCACCACCGATGGTCAGCACTTCACCGTCGCCGGTTATCAATCCTGGGGCAATGCGATTGGTGGAGCGTTGGCCAAACTGCCCGCCGACACTGTCAGCAGCACAGGAGCCGGCAAATGACCCGATCCGCCTGTGGCTGGGCGCTGTTCGCGCCCTTGATGCTGAGCCTGCACGTCCAGGCCGCCGACATTGCCCTGTACCCGACGGGCCCGGATCAGGACTCGGCCTTCCTGCGCTTTATCAACGCCGCCGACCAACCGCTGCAGCTGCTGGCCGAAGGCTCGCGCGCAAGCCTCAAACTGGAAGGCTCGAATGCCGTGTCCGACTACCTGCCCGTGCCCGCCAACCAGCCGATCAAGGGCACCCTGGAACGCAATGGCAAAAGCCAGCCGCTGGACATCCAGGTGGCAGCCGGCGAATTCGCCAGTGTGATCGCCTTGTCAGACAGCGCTCAAGGTATCCGCCAGGTTGTCATCCGTGAGCAACCCGACGACTTCAATAGCCTGAGAGCCTCGCTGGCGTTTATCAGCGCCGATCCAGCGTGCATCCAGGCCGGCTTGCGCGCTGCGGGGAAGAACGCCGACCTGTTCAAGGAGGTGGCCGACGGCAGCGTACAACGCCGAGCGATCAACCCGGTCAGCCTGTCGGTGCAATTGGTCTGCGCCCAAACCAACGTCGGTGCCCCGCTGGACCTGGGCCAGCTCAAGGCTGGCGAGCGCTACAGCGTTGTGCTGCTGCCTGGGGCAAATGGCCCTTACCTGTTGCTCGCGACTGACATCCTGGCCCACTGATCGGATCGCGCCACCACCATGGTTTTTGCCTCGCTCGAGTTTCTGACGTTGTTCCTGCCGCTGTTCCTGGCGGCCTATGCCGTGTGCCCAGCCGCCTGGCGCAACGTCACGTTACTGATCGGCAGCTGGCTGTTCTATGGCTGGTTGAGCCCACGGTTCCTCGCGGTGCATGTGGTGCTGACGATCACGGCGTGGATCGGCGGCTTGCTGATTGACGCCTTGCGGGAAGAAGGCAAGGGTCGCGTGCGGCTACTCGCGACGCTGATCGTGCTCAACACGGCGGTGCTGTGCTGGTACAAGTACGCCAACATCGTTACCGGCACCTTGATCGATACCATCACCGGGTACGGCGCCATGCCCCCGGACTGGCAGCGGGTCATCATGCCGGCGGGGCTGTCGTTTATCGTCTTGCAGGCGATTTCCTATCTGGTGGATGTGCATCGCCGTACCGTGCCGGTCGAACGCAGCTTCATTAACTACGCCACCTATATTTCGATGTTCGGCCATTCGGTCGCCGGCCCCATCATTCGCTATGACTGGGTTCGGCGTGAGCTGAATCAACGTTACTTCAACCTGCAGAATTTCTCGCTGGGCACACGCAGATTCATGGTCGGGATGTGCATGAAGGTCCTGGTGGCCGACACCCTGTCGCCGGTAGTCGATGTGGCGTTCAATGTGCCGAACCCCAGCTTCTCCGACGCCTGGGTTGGCTGCCTTGCCTATTCACTGCAACTGTTCTTCGACTTTGCCGGCTACAGTGCCATGGCCATCGGGCTGGGGCTGATGCTGGGTTTTCACTTTCCCGAGAACTTCGACCGTCCGTATCTGGCCAACAGCATCCAGGACTTCTGGCGTCGCTGGCACCTGTCGCTGTCCAGCTGGTTACGTGACTATCTGTATATTCCGCTGGGTGGCAATCGCAACGGCACCTGGAAAACCTACCGCAACCTGTTCCTGATCATGGCCATCGCCGGCCTCTGGCACGGTGGCGATAGCTGGAATTATCTGCTGTGGGGCAGCGCCCATGGCATTGCGTTGTGTGTGAATCGTGCCTGGAACAGCTCTTCCCTGCCCCCGGTGCCGCCGGTGCTTTCCCATGGCCTGACACTGCTGTTCGTGTGCCTGGCCTGGACACTGTTCCGCGCCCCCGACTTTCACAGCGCGCTCAGCCTGTATGCCGGACAGTTCGGCCTGCAGGGCATCGCCCTCGGTGACGAACTGTCCACGACCCTGCGCCCGGTACACGGCCTTGCGGGTTTGCTGGGAGTGTTCGGTGTCGTTGCACCGCTGCTGCGCCCTTACTGTGAGAAACGACTGGGCGGCCTTTCGCTCTACACCGCCGCCCTTTGGCCCATCGCCGGTTTCATGCTGTCGTTCGCACTGATCGCCAGTCGCGAAACCGTACCCTTCCTGTATTTCCAATTCTGATGACGATCCCCAAGCACACCCCGCCCTCCACTCAGCCTGATCTGGCGACACGCAACAGTCGGTTGGCCGGCGTGGCGCTGCTGATATTCCTGGTCGTCGGGCTGCTGTCCACTGGCCGTCTGATCGTTTCAGGGCAGATCTCGCTGCTACCCGATAAGGTACTGGCCCCGCAGATTCTTGATGGCGATATCACCCATCGGATTGCCAAGGAACTGTCGAACGCTTACCTCCCCACGACCTTCGCCGAGCTGGAGCGCGGTGCCAGTTGGCTGCTCCTCAATGACACCGGGCCGAGGGTTCGCTCGGGTTGTCCTGACTGGTTGTTTTTGGCCGATGAGCTCAAGGTCAATCATCAAGCACAGCGCAATGCCGATGCCAAAGTCCAGGCAGTGATTGATCTGAAGCAGCAGCTCTCCCAGCGTGACATCAGCCTGCTGGTGGTCATCGTTCCAGACAAGAGCCGCATCGCTGCCGGGCAGCGTTGCGCACTGCACCGCCCGGCCGCTCTCGAAGGGCGCATCCAGGCCTGGACCTCGAAGCTGGATGTGGGTGGTGTGTCGAATCTGGACCTCACCGGTGCGCTGACGCCACTGGGGGCCAGTGCCTGGTTGCGCACCGATACGCACTGGAGCGAATCTGGCGCGAAGGCAGCGGCCGAGGCCATCGCGCAGCGCCTGAAGACCCTGGGCATCAGCGCAACGCCACGCAGGTCGTTCAACGAAAGTCATGCCTCGCTCGCGGTGCGGCCTGGCGACCTGGTCCATCTGGCGGGCATCGACTGGCTGCCGCTCAAATGGCAACCCGCACCCGAAATGGTCGCCCAGACCAGCACCCACGAACTTCCCGTTGCGTCAGCCGCCAGCCCTGACACCGAGGCAGACCTCTTTGGCGATGCCGACCTCCCCAATACCGTGCTCATCGGCACTTCATTCTCACGCAACTCCAACTTCGCAGGGTTTGTGCAGCAGGCACTGGGCGCCCCCGTAGGTAACTTCGCCAAAGACGGCGGAGCGTTCTCTGGTGCTGCCAACAGCTACCTCAACAACCCGGCCTCCAAAGAAACGCCGCCAAAGCAAATCATCTGGGAGATCCCGGAGCGGGACCTGCAGTCGGCTTACATCGACCCCATTGCCTATCGCTCGCTGCGGTAAGCCTATTGCCGGCACGCCTTATCGCATTGACAGCCACAACCGCGATGAGCTCGCAGCCCCTAGCAAAAGCGGTCGGTGAAACAGGGCCGCTACCATCGCCATAAATGGGGCATTACACCCACCCAACCGGGCGGTTACCACCTAATTTGAGGAATATTCCCCCCTCACCCTTTCTCTCGCTTGGAACACTCAAAAACAGCCCGTTAATTAATTTGAGCTTTTTCTTCGCCCTATTGAAATGGCTCATTAGTTGCAGCCCCCCCTGGTACCCGCAACAGCTGTCGTCCCGGACATCATGGAGACAGCGGGGCTAGCCAGATTCGGCATGAGGCGAGGGGTGAAAAATGAAACGCGCGACATCGCCATGCAGCTCCATCACCTTGCTGCTCAGGTCAAGCCCGCCCTGTGCGATGCTCCTTACCCTGACCACCGCCAACGCCGTGCCGCTGGATGATTTCGGCCCGCCACCACCGATAGCCCCCTCGGCGTTTACCAACCCGCTGGCCGCCCCCAAGGCCGCGCGGGCCGTTTATGCTCGCCCTGATCGGCGCGCTGTTCATCCTGCAGGTGATCCTGATGTACACCTTCTGGAGCTATTAATGTTCCGCGCAAAAGTGAGAACTGGTGATGGCATCCTCTAATAAATCAATTGCTCGTATCACGAAAAGGCCGATAACCCTTTATAAGCAGGTCGCTCAGTTGTGCCTAATGTTTATCGCGCTGCTGATTATGCTGGCGTTGTCCGCTGCAATGGCGATGGAGTTGACACTTGGAGCGCTCTGACGAGCCCGGTAAAAAAAAGCAAATCATCCTCTTGGTATCGGCGAATGCTGTGGTTGATCGGTATTTGCATCAAAACTCTGGCGCTTGTATGAAGATCGCAACGCCTGTAGAAGAGCAGCTTTGGCGATTGGCTGTTGTTAATTTCATTGAGCATGCGCTGGATCAAGTCGGGCGCGTGTTCCTCCATGAACCACGCTGCGGTGCTGATCAGTGAATCCGAATCCTTCGAGGGCAAAGCAATGCCAACGACTGAAGAAGCTGTGTACGCAGCAGCCAGGCTTCGCGCCAGCTGTCGGGGAGAAAACGAAGCCATGGCCGCAGTCAAGGCTCTCGAAGCCGTGGCGATATTGAAAGAAACACTATCCGGAGATAAGTACCAGGAAGCGCTTGAGAAACTCTATCTTGAGTACTCAAAACCTTGATTTATCTGTGCCGCATTCATGTTCGCCATGCCGACTCCAATGTCGCGACACAATTTGCTGATACGCGAAACGTGTCGCGACACTTGCCATTCGACGAAGAACACCAGGAGCGCGCCTACACTGAAATGCACAACGATTGAGCGGACATGGAGCTCCACGCATGCGCACTAGCGCCCTTGTGATTCTCCTTATCAGTTATGCGGTGCTGATGGTGCTTTTTTTCAAGCTTAATGCTCAAAACAATCGACGCCGCCGAGAAGGTCTTTACCAAGCCTTTGAAACCACAATGCGACAGCATGAAATCAAGTCTTTCGAGATCCTCAAGGAAAGTATTTTTATCGGCAACAACTTTCGGCCATCAGAACTGTACCGGATATTGTTAGACGATTCCGGGCACTACTTTCTTTACCAGCACGCCAGCAATACACAGCCGATTTTCATGCCGCTGACCGAGGAGCGCGCGTTACAAGCTGCACAGGGTGAGATAGGAATTCAGGCATAGATCCTTTTCGGAGAGTTACCGTCTAACTTGCAAACGATGGCGCTGTTCAAGGTGAACACCGGCACGCGGGAGCAGGAAGTCTGCAAGCTGAGATGGGACTGGAAGATCTCGGTACCGGAGCTTGGGACCTCGCGTTTCTACGCAAACTTTCAATCGCTGATTAACCAAACACTGGCAGATTTTACCCAACAACGCAGACCTCAATACGGCGCATGCGTTTTCACACAGCCTGGACCAAAAGCGGCCGCCTGGATCGTTCGCTAATCACCCAGCCCCCGCGGCTGGCATTGTCTATGTTCGCTAGCGAACAGACTTCGCCCCGATGAATAACCCACACTCATCGGTGGAATGCTGCGCCCGGCGGCGCAACGCCCGCACACCTAGCCTGGCGTAGAACCGCCTTCATTCCACATGCGACCTGCCCTGCGCGGGTCGTACGAAGGATTTCATGCAAAATATCCTGACTCGCACGCTGTCCAGCCTTTGGCGCTCACCGGCCATCTGGCTCAGGTGGAGTGCAGCGCGGCACAAGTTCGAGTACGAGCCCATCCTGCGTTCCGACCTGTTCAATGCGCAGCAGATGGCAGACCACGGTATCGTACTGGCACGCCAACATGTGCTCGGGCGTCTTTCAAGAAAGGACGCCTTGCTGGGCCGCCTGACTGACAACCAACTGCTTCTGGAACGTAGTTGCGCAGCGCTCAAGACCGTACAACTGTCCAGCCGGCGCGCCACCCCTGCGGCGGAATGGCTGCTGGACAACTTCTACCTCATCGAAGAAAACATCCGTACCGCCAGGACCCACCTGCCCGACGGCTACAGTCGCGAGTTGCCACGCCTGGCCGAAGGTCCTTCGGCAGGCCTGCCGCGGGTCTACGACATCGCCCTGGAAACCATCGCTCATGGCGATGGCCGGGTCGACGCGCCAAGCCTGGATTGTTTCATCGCCTCTTATCAGACCATCACGCCGCTGGCCCTGGGCGAGCTATGGGCAATCCCGATCATGCTGCGCCTGGCGCTGATCGAGAACCTGCGGCGTGTGGCGTCCCGGGTAATGGCCAACCGGGATGACCGTAACCTTGCCGATGACTGGGCCGATCGATTGATCGAAATGGCCGAGCGCGACGCCAAGAGCGTGGTATTGACCGTTGCCGACATGGCGCGGTCGGCACCGCCGATGACGCCTTCATTCGTTGCAGAGCTGGCGCGCCGCCTGCACGGGCAAAGCGCCGCGCTGATATTGCCCATGGCGTGGATAGAACAAACGCTCGGCGAGTCCGGCCTTACCGTCGAGCGCCTGGTGCAGATGGATGCCCAGCAGCAATCCGGTGACCAGGTGTCCATCAGCAACAGCATCGCCAGCCTGCGGTTGCTGGCGGCGACCGACTGGCGCGAGTTCGTCGAGCTGCTCAGTCATGTCGAACAGGTATTGTGCACGGACCCGGCGGGTGTCTACGCGAACATGGATTTTGCTACCCGCGATCGTTACCGCCATGTGGTCGAACGCCTCGCCCGGCATTGTGTGCAGTCTGAAACCAAGGTGGCACAAGCCGCCATTGAACTGGCCAGCACCCCACAGCCCGCCGGCCGTGTAACCTCGCACGTGGGCTATTACCTGGTGGCTGACGGGTTGCTCAGCCTGGAGCAGGCGCTGCACGCCAGCGTGCCGCTGCTCGAACGATGGAAGCGCCTGCTCCAGAGCGCCCCGTTGAAGTTCTACCTGTACCCTGCACTGCTGCTGACACTGCTGTTGGCCTGGCCATTTCTCAGCAGTGCTTATCGCAGCGGCACGCCAACCTGGTGCCTGGTCCTGCTCGCCGTGCCCGCGCTATTGATGACCAGCCGTCTGGCGATCGGGCTGGTCAACTGGCTGGTAACCCTCACGGTAGCCCCGTCGCTACTGCCCCGCCTGGACTACAGCAAGGGCATACCGGCCGAGGCGCGTACGCTGGTGGCGGTGCCTACGATGTTTGCCAACGCTGGCGACATCGAGGCCCTGGCGGAAGGCCTGGAAGTGCGATTCCTGGCCAATCGCGATGCCAACCTGCATTTTGCGCTGCTCAGTGACTTCATGGACGCCCCTGCCGAGGTGATGCCCGAGGATGCCGAATTGCTCGCACTGGCGCGCCAACTGATCGAGGCGCTCAACCACAAATATGCCGATGGCCAGGTCGACCGGTTCTTCCTGCTGCACAGACCCAGGCACTGGAGCTCTACCGAGCGGGTATGGATGGGGCATGAGCGCAAGCGTGGCAAACTCGCCGAGCTCAACGCATTGCTGCGTGACAAAGGACTGCCTGGTAAAGGAAAACAGCGCTTTGCATTGATCGTCGGTGATGTCGCGCCACTGAGTGCCGTACGCTTCGTCATCACCCTGGACACCGATACCTTGCTGCCACGGGATGTCGCGCGTCAGTGCATCGGTACCATGATGCACCCGCTGAACCATCCGGTATTCGATGAACAGAGCGGCAAGATCGTCAGCGGTTACGCCATCCTCCAGCCACGCGTGGGGATCAGCCTGCCCAGCACGGCACGCTCGACCTACGCCCGCCTGTTTGGCAGCGATGCAGGTATCGACCCCTATACCCGCGCCGTCTCCGATGTTTATCAAGACCTGTTCTACAACGGTTCCTTCATCGGCAAGGGCATCTATGCCGTCGACGCCTTCGAACAGGCACTCGAAGGCTGCCTGCCCGACAACCGCATCCTCAGCCATGACTTGATCGAAGGGTGCTACGCCCGCTGCGGGCTGCTCAGCGATGTACAACTGTATGAGGAATACCCGTCTCGCTACAGCGCCGATGCCAAACGCCGACACCGCTGGATTCGCGGAGACTGGCAAGTGCTGTACTGGGCCTTGCCTTGGGCACCGAAACCCCAGGGAGGATTCGCGCCCAACCTTCTGAGCAACCTTGCCCGCTGGAAGATTTTTGACAATCTGCGCCGCAGCCTGGAGCCAGGCGCCTTCCTGGCCATGCTGGCATGGGGCTGGTTGGGTTCGAGCGAGGCCGTCTCCTGGACATTGGCAGTGCTCGGCCTGGTATTTCTCCAACCGGTACTGCAGTCGGTACTCGCGCTGGTACAGAAAGCTGCCGATATTCCATTGGGGCACCACCTGAGCGCGGCATTGCGGACCTCGGGCCAGCATTTCATGCGAGCGCTGTTGTCGATTGTCTGGTTGCCCTCCGATGCGTTGTTGAGCTTCGATGCGATTGGCCGCTCACTGTGGCGCATGCTGGTCAGCAAACGCCGCCTGCTGCAATGGCAACCTTCCCGTGAGGTGGAGCGTTCCAGTGGCAACGATCTGTCCGGCATGTATAAAAGCATGTGGATTGCCCCTGCGCTGGCGCTGCTGCTATTCGCGGCCCTGCTCCCCTCTCTCCATGTACTCGCACTGGCGGCGCCCTTGCTGTTGGTGTGGCTGGCGAGCCCGGCGATTGCCTGGTGGATCAGCCTGCCGACAACACCGACGGGGTTCAGTCCGTCAGCGCAAGACCTGCGATTCCTGCGCATGCTGTCACGCCAGACCTGGGCGTTCTTCGATCGCTATGTGGGCCCTGAGGACAACTGGTTGCCGCCGGACAACGTCCAGGAAATACCCAAGCCGACCATTGCCCATCGCACCTCACCGACCAACATGGGCATGGCCTTGCTCTCTCACCTGGCGGCCCACGATTTCGGTTATCTGAGCAGCTCACGCTTGCTCGAACGCATCACGGCAACGCTTGAAAGCATGGCCGGCCTTGAGCGTCATCGTGGGCACTTCTACAACTGGTACGACACCCAGACACTGCAACCGCTGGCGCCTCGGTATGTGTCCACCGTGGACAGCGGCAACCTGGCGGGCCTGTTGCTCACCCTGCGGCCGGGGCTGCTGGGGTTGGTCGACACGCCCCTGTTCGACCGACGCACCCTTGGCGGCCTGGGCGACACCCTCGATGTGCTGCAGCAGGCGCTGCAGGACGCGGACCTCGATGACGTTGCCGTGCTTGAACTGCGCGCGAAGGTGGAGTCGGCGATTGTCCACGACACCCCGGACAACCTCCTGCAGTTACTCGATCAGGCGCAGGCCTTGGCAATCGACAGTCCGGCCAGCTCTGCTGAAGAAGCACACTACTGGCTGCAGGCATTGCAGGCGCAGTGTGCGGATCTGCGGGCAGAACGACTGCGCTTCGAGCTGCCGCAGGCACCCGCCCGGGCCAAGTCGCCAGCACTCACCCTGCGACACATGGCCGAGCTCGATTGCGCGCTGTGGCTGCCCACCGATCAGGCGCAAGTGCAGGCGGTACAACATCTGGCCCGCGCACGAATCAGCCAGCTGGAGCGCCTGGCCGAATTGTCCGCGTCACTGGCCAGCATGGACTTCACCTTCCTTTACGATGCCCAGCGTGACCTGTTCTCGATAGGCTACAACGCCGACGAACGCCGGCTGGACAACGGCTATTACGACCTGCTCGCTTCAGAGGTGCGCCTGACCAATTTCGTGGTCATCGCCCAGGGCCAGCTGCCGCAACAGGCCTGGTTCACCCTCGGACGCTTGCTCAGCAACAATCGCGGGGTGCCGGTACTGCTTTCCTGGTCCGGATCGATGTTCGAGTACCTGATGCCCAACCTGGTCATGCCCAGCTATGAAGGCACGCTGCTGGAGCAGACATGCCGCGCGGCCGTCGCCTTGCAGATCGAGCATGGCCACCAGTTGGGCATCCCCTGGGGCGTGTCCGAGTCGGGCTACAACACCCTGGATGCCCACTTCAATTATCAGTATCGGGCGTTCGGTGTGCCAGGCCTTGGCCTCAAGCGCGGGCTGGCCGAGGATACCGTGATTGCGCCGTACGCCAGCGCCCTGGCGCTGATGGTCGAACCGCAAGCGGCCTGTCGCAACCTGCAACGCCTGGCTGCCCAGGGGTCGGCCGGTCGCTATGGCCTGTACGAAGCGGTCGACTACACCGAGGCACGCCTGCCACGCGGCCAGCGCTATGCGGTCGTGCGCTCGTTCATGGCGCACCATCAGGGCATGAGCCTGCTGGCCTTGACCAGCCTGCTGCTGGACCGACCCATGCAGCGACGTTTCGAGTCGATCCCGGCCTTCCAGGCCACCCTCTTGTTGCTGCAGGAACGCGTACCGAAAACCGCCGCGCCCTACCTGCATGCGACCCAGGCGCCTGCCACGGGAGACAACGCAGGGATGCAGGAAACCAGGCTTCGCGTGTTCGCCGATCCCGGGCGCAAGCGCCCCGCCGTCCAGCTACTCTCCAACGGCCGTTATCACGTCATGCTCAGCAGTGCCGGCGGCGGTTACAGCCGTTGCAACGACATCGCCGTGACCCGCTGGCATGAAGACGCGACCCGCGACAACTGGGGCATGTTCTGCTACCTGCGCGATGTCAGCAGCGGCGTGTTCTGGTCCTCGGCGCACCAGCCGACCCTGCACCGGCCAGAAAGCCATGAAGCGATTTTCAGCGATGCCCGGGCCGAGTTTCGTGTTCGCGAGCTCGATTTCGATACGCACACCGAGATCGTCGTGTCTCCCGAAGACGATATCGAGTTGCGCAGGCTGCACATCACCAACCGCGGCCGCGTACGGCGTAGCGTGGAGATCACCACCTACGCCGAGGTGGTCCTGGCGCCGGCCATCAGTGATGCCATGCACCCGGCCTTCAGCAACCTGTTCGTGCAGACCGAACTGTTGCCGGCGCTGCAAGCCATCGTCTGCACCCGCAGGCGGCGCTCCAGTGAGGAAGCCGTGCCCTGGATGTGCCATCTGCTGGCTGCCCATGGCGTGGACATCGACGCCATTTCCTACGAGACCGATCGAGCGCGATTCATCGGTCGAGGGCGCGACGTTGCAGCACCGGCGGCGCTCGATGGCCATGTCCAGCAGCTTTCCGGCACCGCCGGCTCGGTGCTGGACCCGATCGTGGCGATCCGCTGCCGCATTGCCCTGGAACCCGGGCAAACGGCGACCATCGACCTGGTGACCGGCGTCGCGGACAGCCGTGAGGGTTGCCTGTACCTGATCAATAAATACCGCGACCGGCACCTCGCCGATCGCGTCTTCGACCTAGCCTGGACCCACAGCCAGGTGTTGCTGCGTCAACTCAATGTAGCGCCGGAAGATGCTCGCCTGTTTGAACAGATGGCCGCTTCGATCCTCTACGCCAATGCCTCGATGCGCGCGGAAAACAGCGTATTGATGGCCAATCGACGTAATCAATCGAGCCTCTGGGGCCAGGCGATCTCCGGCGACCTGCCCATCGTTCTGCTGCAGATCGCCACCGTCGAGAACATCGAGCTGGTGCAGCAGATGGTCAAGGCCCATGCCTACTGGCGGCAAAAGGGGCTGGTGGTGGACCTGGTCATCTGGAACGAAGACCAGGCCGGCTATCGCCAGCAACTCCAGGACCTGATCATGGGTGTGGTGACGTCCGGCAGCGAAGCCTCGTTGATCGACCATCCCGGGGGCATTTTCGTGCGTCCGGCACAGCAGTTGTCGAACGAGGACCGGACGCTGATCCTGTCGGTGGCGCGCCTGGTACTGAGCGAAGGCAACGGCGGCATTGCCGAGCAGGTTCATCGGCGTCACGCCAGCCCGGTGTACCCGGCGCTGGTCCCCACACTCAAGCGCCAGGCAAAAGCAACGGCGGCCGCTCCCCTGTCCGCTATCGAAGGTTTGCTCCTGGGCAACGCCTATGGCGGCTTCAGTGCCGATGGCAGCGAGTACGTCATGACCTTGCAGCCTGGCAGGCCGACGCCGGCGCCATGGGCCAACGTGTTGGCCAACCCGCATTTCGGCACGGTGATGTCCGAAAGTGGTGGCGCTTACACCTGGATGGAAAATGCTCACGAATTTCGCCTGAGCCCCTGGCATAACGACCCGATCACCGACGCCAGTGGCGAGGCGATCTATGTGCGCGATGAAGAAACCGGGCATTTCTGGTCGGTGACGCCACAGCCTTGTCCCGGTACCGGTGAGTACCGTACTCGGCACGGCTTCGGCTACAGCGTCTTCGAGCACGATGAAGACGGTATCCACACCGAGTTGTGGGTGTATGTGGCGCTGGATGCTTCGATCAAATTCTCGCATTTGCAGATTCGCAATCGCTCAGGCCGCGCCCGACGTCTGTCGACAACCTGCTATGTCGAGTGGGTGCTGGGCGACTTGCGCAGCAAATCAGCGATGCATGTGGTGACGGAAGCCGACCCCAGCAGCGGCGCATTTTTCGCCAGGAACGCCTATTCGATCGAGTTTTGCGAACGGGTGGCGTTCCTCGATACCGATTCGACCGACACCAGCATCAGCGGCGATCGCAGTGAATTCATCGGTCGCAACGGCAGCCTCAAGGCTCCTGCCGGATTACAGCAGGCACGGCTGTCGGGCCGTACCGGTGGTGGCCTGGATCCCTGTGCGGCGATACAGGTTGCCCTCAACCTCGACAACGGTGATGACCAGGACGTGGTTTTCCGGCTCGGTGCAGCCAGGGATACCGCGTCAGCCCTGCGCCTGGTTCAGCAGTACCGGGGCCTGGGGGCGGCAACCGCACAACTCGAGGCGGTACGCGAGCATTGGCGTTCGCAGCTGGGCGTGATTCAGGTCCAGACCCCCGACCCGAGCATCGATGTCATGGTCAATGGCTGGCTGATGTACCAGGTGATCGCTTGTCGCTTCCAGGCCCGCAGTGGCTACTATCAGTCCGGCGGGGCCATCGGCTTTCGCGATCAACTGCAAGACAGCATGGCGATGATCCATGCCGATCCCGCCAGCGTGCGTAGCCATTTGTTGCTGTGTGCAGCCCATCAATATGCCGAAGGCGACGTTCAACACTGGTGGCACCCGCCGCTCGATCGGGGTGTGCGCAGTGGCTGTTCGGACGATTATCTGTGGCTGGCGCTGGCGACCAGCCACTATGTCAGCGTCACCGCAGACCTCAGCGTGCTGGCCGAACCCGTGGGTTACCTTGAAGGCCGCCCGCTCAATGCCGGGGAGGAGTCCTATTACGACCTGCCGGGCAAGTCGCACCTTGAAGAAAGCCTCTATCAGCATTGTGTACGCGCCATCGAACACGGCCTGCAGCGTGGCAGCCACGGCTTGCCCTTGATCGGCACGGGCGACTGGAACGACGGGATGAACCGGGTCGGCCATCTGGGCCAAGGGGAAAGCGTGTGGCTGGGCTTCTTCGGCTTTGATGTTCTCCAGCAGTTCGCCATCACCGCCCAATTGCATGGCGACCCTGTTTTCGCACAGCGTTGTACCCAGCAGGCCGCCATGCTGCAGGCCAGTCTGGAGGAGCATGCCTGGGACGGTTCATGGTACCGGCGCGCCTGGTTCGACGACGGTCAGGTCCTGGGTTCGGCCAACAATGACGAGTGCCGCATCGACTCGATCTCGCAAAGCTGGTCGGTACTGTCGGGGGCCGCCTCGCAAACGCGGTGCCGCACTGCCATGGCTTCATTCGAGCAGCACTTGGTACGGCCCGACACAGGTGCGGTACTGCTGCTCGATCCGCCCTTCGACACAGGGTCGCTCGAGCCCGGCTATATCAAGGGCTATGTGCCGGGCGTACGGGAAAATGGCGGCCAGTACACCCATGCCGCAGTCTGGGCCGGCATGGCGTTCGCCGAGCTTGGCGACAACGCCAGGGCCTGGCGGTTGCTCAACATGATCAACCCCGCGGGCCATGAAATCGCCAGCCGGATCGAAACCTACAAGGTCGAGCCCTATGTCATGGCTGCCGACGTCTACGGCACGCCGCCCCATGCGGGCCGTGGGGGTTGGACCTGGTACACCGGGTCGGCCGGCTGGACGTACCGGTTCATCGTGGAGTCATTGCTCGGCGTGCAGCGAGTCGGGACTGCATTGCATATCGTACCGCTGCTTGCGCAGGGCTGGCCTGGCTACACGCTGCGCTACCGCTATGGAGCGACGCATTACCAAATCAATGTACGCCCCGGCACAAGCACTACAGCTTCGATCACGCTGGACGGCGAGCTGCTGGGCAATGACACGCTGGAATTGCTCGATGACGGTAAAGAACACCAGGTCCTGGTGACATGCCCGGTAAAAGCGCACCAACCCGAAACCCCAGGGTGGGATAGAACCGTCGAAGCCGATCTTGAGCGCTGAGATACAGCGCTCTTGGCAGGCCTGGATTCAGACAGGAAAACTCGGGCCCTGGTGGTGCGGCTGCACGGCCTCACCCAGCTTGGTGTGTACCGGCTGGTTGGCAGACTGGCCAGGCTTGTAATGAAGGGGGATCGGCATGTTCTGTGGCTGTTTCGCAGTGGGCTTGCCGGGGCCCTGGCGAAGATTCGGGTCAATGTGCTTGCTCATGACAACCTCCAACGTTTGGCGCTGCAGATGCAGCGCCGTACCCTTGAGCATCGCAGATTGCCGGGCTTGCTTCGGTGCGTTGCCCCGCATAGTGCGCTTTGGAGTAACCTGTCCCGATCAGGGTATTCGCCCTTGAACGGTGGCTGATATGTTTGCTGTACCCAAGCCACAACAGAACTACCTCCTGGCAGCGCTTCCGGCGCATGCGCTGGATCGCCTGCTCCCCCACCTCGAACCGGTCGAGCTGCCACTGGGCAAAGTGCTCTATGAGTCCGGCGGCGCTCTGCGGCACGTCTACTTCCCCACCGACGCCATCGTGTCGCTGTTGTATGTGATGGAGAACGGCGCCTCGGCCGAAATTTCGGTTGTCGGCAATGAAGGCCTGATCGGTGTTGCAGTCTTCATGGGCGGCGAAAGCACGCCCAGCCGCGCCGTTGTGCAAAGTGCCGGGCATGCTTACCGGTTACCCGGCCAGCAGCTCAAGGACGAGTTCAACCGCCATGAAGAGATGCTGCTGCTGATGCTGCGCTACACCCAGGCACTGATCACGCAAATGGCCCAGACGGCGGTGTGCAACCGCCACCACTCCATCGACCAGCAGCTGTGCCGCTGGTTGCTGTTGTCCCTCGATCGCCTGCAAGGCAATGAACTGACCATGACCCAGGAATTGATCGCCAACATGCTGGGTGTACGCCGCGAAGGCGTGACCGACGCCGCCGGCAAGCTACAGCGCCTGGGTGTTATCGAATACAGTCGGGGGCACATCAGGATCCTGGACAGGGCCAGGCTCGAGGAGCTGAGTTGCGAATGCTACGCCGTGGTTAGAAGAGAAACCGAACGATTGCTGCCCTACTTTCCATTGCGGCGTGACTAATGAATAAATCATGGCAAGGGCTTTCGACCCAGATAGACTCTCAATCGCGGGATCGCTAAACCCTCTGGATGCCCACCATTCCCAATCCACCCACGGCCAGGGTGCTGATTAACAAGCAGAACTGCTCACACCCCAGTTGGATAGTTGATTAACGATTAAAGGTGAATCTTCGGAAAGGCTCGCAAAAATGGACTCTATCAAGAATTGAGTCGCATCGATTAGTACCGATAGGTTGCCTGCACTGAAATCCCATTCGCACTATTTTCGTAGTCGGCACTGTATTCCGGTTGAAGACCGGAGTTGTTCGACTGCTTTACTGATACTTTGGAATCCCAGAGATAACCATAAGCAAAGTCTATCGTCAGATCGGCATTCGGCGAATAAGCACCGCCCAAGGTCACGGCCTGGCGATTCCCAACCGGAACGCGCACGCTGCGATCGGCATTGCCAATGGGCGACGGATCATAGGCGTAACCTGCGCGCAGCAGCCATTGTTGGTTCAATTGCCAGGAGGCGCCGACTGCGGTGGACCACGTGTCGTGCCAGTTCATTTCTTCGGTCACACTTCCCAGGCCAGCCGCTTGGCCCAGGGGGGAAAGACCGCTGTTGACTGCCTCGACCTTCTTGATCCGGCTCCACCGTTTCCAGGTGGTCCCCAGGTATCCCGTCCAGCGACTATTGAAATGATGGGTGATGGACGTGTCCACGGATTCGGGCATAGTGATGTCTATCTTGTTGTCATAGTTTCCGTCCAGCGGGATAACGCTCGGGGAGCCGGAAACCTCAGTATGCCCTTTGAGTTCATAGCTCACCTTCGAGTGATAGTTAATCCCCCAACGGGTCGCATCACTCAAATCAAACAAGACGCCGATGTTGTATCCAAATGCCGTGTCATCGCCTTTGATGGTGACCCGTGTGTCCTCGCCGTTGTTCAGGGCGCCGGTGGCCAGGTAGTTCTGAAGCTTGGCATTGAAATGGTTTATGGTCGGTCCGCCACCAATGGACACGTAATCATTGATCCGATAGGCAATGGTGGGCTGCAGGGTTATTTCCTTGGTCGTGCTATAGGAACCATGGTAGTGACCCTGAAAACTGCTCTCGTAGTCATTGATCAGGCCACTCGGAGCATAAAGACCCAGACCTATCGAAAAACGATCGTCAAGCGGCGTCGACATATAGGCGAAGGGCACGACCCCCAAAGGTACCGAGTCCCCTTTATTCGTTCCTGAGGCACTGCTCTGCGCATCACTGATGTCGTCGCTCACCGAGACGACCGCGGCTCCGCCGGAAATCTCACTACGCTTCAACTTGGTCAAGCCCGCAGGATTTCCAAAGATGGTACTGGCGTCCAGCGCCGAAGACGACCTTCCCGCATACGCCGTTCCCGCACTGCTTGCACTCTGTTCATTAAGGGCAATGCCATTGGCGCCCGCGGTTGTTGAGGCGGTGAGTATTGCGATGGCGCCGGTAAACTTAATCCAGGCAGCACTTGCTCGCGGAGCGGAGAAATAAGGAATCGCACGGCTATTCAGTTTCATTTTCCACCTCTTTATTATTTTTTTGATTGCACGCAGGCAAGGCTTCGCCTTCCTGTGCACTTGTCAGTGCCAGTTGAAGTTGACCGAAGTTGTGTAAAGGCCCTGGCGGAACAGCACCAAGGCATGTTTGCCGGGCTTACGGTGGCAAATTCGCGCTCATTCAAGCCACTCCACTTGAAAGCTGTAGCGACCCAGAAGGCGGGCCAGGTTCTCCTCATCGGCCCCAGCCCGTATGCATGCGACTAGCCCGCGACGACCGTCCTGTACCACGTCCACCGCAATCTCCCGCAGACACAGGTGCTCCACTTCCAGCTGGACTACCCTGGCAATCTCGCGCTGCTGCAAGGCGGGCTTGAATATCTTGCCCACGGCAGTCAGTGGCAGCGTTTCGAGGATTTCAATGCGCTTGGGAACTGCAGCCCGCTCGCTGATGTTGAGTTGAGCGAACGACTCAAGTTCTTCAGCGTTGCAGGTGTACCCGGGGCGCAGTTGAACGTAGGCGACCGGCACCTCGCCCGAATAGGCGTCGGGGCTGCCGATCGCACTGTGCTCGCAATGATCCCGCTAACGCGTAGTGTGTTCTGGGGGCCGATGGCAATTGCGATCATGGGCGGCCTTACCGTGGCGACGCTGCTGACGATTTTCTTCGTCCCGGCGTTGTACGCCGCATGGTTCAAGGTGGGTCGCGAGACAGCCGCTGGCACCCTGCCGGTGAGCTCGCCATCGCCACCGCGCAAAACCGGTTGTCCAGCGTGAACCGGACCACGGCCGTGCGCGGCGGCCATCGCCCGGTTGGCGCGAGCCACCGACATCAAGTGCTGCGACGGCTGTATGACGTTTTGTCAGTCAATCTGTATCTAACGTTCTCCCTTTGGCCGCCCTACTATCGTCCGCACCATCCAGGTGCATACCTCAGCGATCGCGAAAGCCGTTTTATACAGATTTAGCGCAGCTTCAATTCGTTATCTCTTCCTTCAGGAGTTACGCCATGCCCGAACTGTCCAACCTGCTTGCCTACGGCCTGATTTCACTCGGCATGGTGCTGACTCCCGGCCCGAACATGATCTATCTCATCTCGCGATCGATCTGCCAGGGGCGAATGGCCGGACTGATTTCCCTGGGTGGCGTGGCGTTGGGTTTCGTCGTTTATATGTTTTGCGCCGCACTGGGCATCACAGCCCTGGTCCTGGCGGTTCCCTATGCGTATGACGCCCTGCGACTCGGCGGCGCGCTCTATCTGCTCTACCTGGCCTGGCAAGCGGTCAAGCCCGGCGGCCGTTCTCCGTTCCAGGTGCGCGAGCTGCCCAAGGACAACCCGCGCAAGCTGTTTATGATGGGGTTTGTCACCAACCTGCTGAATCCCAAAGTCGCGGTCATGTATTTGTCGCTGCTGCCCCAGTTCATCGACCCCGCCGGCCACGGCAGCGTGCTGGCGCAATCCATCGTGCTTGGCTTTACGCAGATCGTCATTAGCGTGAGCGTCAACGCCCTGATTGCCATCATGGCTGGCTCCATTGCGACATTCCTCGCCAGCAGGCCCGTGTGGCAGACCGTGCAACGCTGGCTGATGGGGACGGTCCTCGCGGGCTTGGCCATGCGCATGACCGTCGAAGGATGACGCTAAACCGCAATGCTGTTCAGTTAAGGAAATTGTAGGAGCGTGCTTGCTCGCGATGGACTCAAGAGCGCCGCGTTTAGCCAGTAAATACGCGCTATCGTTAACGACCATCGTCGGAACGCCGCCCGGAGCAAGCTCGCTCCTACAGAGGACCACATTCGCTTAACTGAACAGCATTGGGCGCTAAACCGGGCTGTTTGCGGTTGGCGCATCGGGCACGCTGGAAAAAGATCTGCGCGGGTTAACGAAAGCCCCCGACGGATCGGGATGGGATGGGATGGGATGGGATGAGGACGACTAAATCTGTATCGCCTATGTCGACATCAGCCTGTGAAAGCAGCGTAGTAACCTGGCCACGGTGATGGGTCTGATGGTTGAAGAAATGCATCACCAGACCGTAAAAGTCCTTGTCGGACACGACACCCTTCAAGCTGGCGTAATGGAGGGTGTGGTCCAGATCGGACTCTGTAATAGAGCTGGCCCATTCGACGATTATCTGATCAAGCCTCTCTCGATACACTGAGAGTTCTCGAATAGTAGAGAACAACGCCTGGTCAAGGTTTTTCGGATCAGGAAGTCGCCTCACCGGCTCCAATGCCGAGTGGTTCGCTGGATGTTTGGCGAATCGCTTTAGCCACACGGTGTCTCCGGCTGCCACGTGGTTTAGCGTCCCGAGAATCGACCTGAAGAATGCTTTTCTATCAGCTGAGAGCTCATCATCGGACAAGCACCTGGCCGCTCCATGGATCTTTTCGTTCATCCATTTGTTATAGGTCGCCATCAGGCAGATATGGCCGGTACGGCTCATGTGCTCATCCTTTGAGTGGGTATTTGACAAGCGCTCCACGCTCATCGCAAAACCCAGTCTATTGCACGGTGACCCGTACGCGGTAGAGGTCGTTATTGCTCCGATACTCGCGGGTCGCCCCCCAAGAGGTAACCTTCGACATTTTCCATGGACAGGGCTTCGAGCAACACCTGCTCCAGGATGGCAAAAAAACATTTGATGTGGGCCTGCTTCAATGCCTGAGGCCGGGTCACCAGATAGACCTCCATATCTGGAAGGTGGAGATCCGGGAACAACCCGATCAGATCCTTCGCCAGTATACGGGGCAGTACGGCCACCCCCATACCTCGCCTCACCGATTCGAGCTGCACGGCGAACGAATTCACGCTGATCTGCGCGCGGTCCAGACCACCGGCCTTTGCCGCACGCATTTGCGGCAACATGTCCAGCGGGGGAAGCAAGGCAACATTGACCGCAGTGGCCGGGGTCACCCCTGGAAACCGCTTCAGATAACCTGCATCAGCGAAGACACCGTAGGCGAGCCGGCCTATGGGTCGATAAATCAGCGACGGCTCACCCAGATGAGCCGTACGTACAGCAATGTCTGCCACGCCGCGGACGATCTTGTGAAAGTCGGCTGTTACCATCAGCTCCACCGAGCAACGCGGGTGCAGAGAAGTGAAGCGACTCGCGGCCTCCAGCACACAAGACGAGAACCCCTCTCCTGCACTGACCAGGACACTGCCAGATAGCTCTGTGTGTAGCTCGGATATGCCAGCAGCGGTTTGACGCCTCAAGCCCGCTTCCGCCGCCAGGGCAACTTCCACGAGGGACTGGCCCCGCGAGGTCAACCAGCATCCTTCAACGCCCCGCTCGACGAGTGGCTCGCCCAGTGCGACCTCAAGCTGGGTCAGGCGGCGGGACACGGTAGACGCCGCGATACCCAGCAACTGGCCAGCTTGAAGGAAGCTGCCACGCCGCGAGACTGCCAACAGCAGACGAAGATCGTCCCAATTTGCTTGCAACGCCATGCGTCCTGTCCTCCCTGGTCTGCATATGTGCAAATCCATTATGCAGTAGTCGCTGTTTTTCGGGAGAGGCCACAACGGTATATCTACAGGCCCTCGACACGAATGGAATGGACTGTAATGACGACTGGCCCCAACGACTATGCGCAACGCGCCTCAAGAGCCTTCAATCGCCGTGATGTGGAGGCGATGCTTGCGTTGGTTTGCGAAGACTTCATCTACCTCGATGGTATGGGGATTCAAACCGGTCGCGACGCCATGCGCAAACGAGAGACTGCGCTGTTCGAAGCGTTCCCTGATGCCCAAGTGACCTTCACCCCATTCATGGTCGCTGGCGATCTTCTGGCGCTAACTGCCAAACTGACTGGCACCTTCGCCGCACCCTTGGTGCTGCCAGGCCGGGTGATTGCACCCCATGGACGCCATATTACCGTGCACTACGCCGCACACTTCACCTTCAGAAACGGGCTGGCCATCCGTGAAGAGGTCTTCTTCGACAGTGCGGTGTTGATGCCGTCAGCCGAACAGGGTGAGGGTTGAACCATGCGCAGCGCATTCGTTACTGGAGCAACCGGCTTGCTGGGCAACAACCTGGTGCGTGAATTGGTCGCTCGTGGCTACACGGTCAAAGGCCTGGTCCGCTCAAGAGCCAAAGGTGAACAGCAGTTCAACAATCTGCCGGGGGTGGAGCTGGTCGTGGGTGACATGGCCGATGTCGACGCATTCGCAGCATCGCTGCAAGGTTGCGATACGGTGTTTCACACCGCGGCGTTCTTTCGCGATAACTACAAGGGTGGCAGCCACTGGAAAGAACTCGAAAAGATCAACGTGTCTGGTACGCGGCGCCTGCTTAACCAGGCCTACCGCGCCGGTATACGACGGTTCATCCATACGTCTTCCATTGCCGTGCTCGACGGCGCACCTGGCTCGTCCATCGATGAGACATGTCTGCGGGCCGATGCCGACGCGGATGACTACTACCGCAGCAAGATCCTCGCCGACCGTGTCGTCTTGTCGTTCCTGGAAGCACATCCCGAGATGCATGCCTGCATGGTCCTGCCCGGCTGGATGTGGGGTCCTGCCGACATTGGTCCGACCTCCTCGGGACAGTTGGTCAACGATGTCGTGAACGGCAAGTTGCCCGGGCTGATCCCTGGCAGCTTCTCCGTTGTCGATGCCCGTGATGTGGCATGGGCGCTGATTGCTGCCGCCAAACAGGGCCGACGAGGTGAGCGCTATCTCGCGGCGGGCCAGCATATGACGATGCGTCAGCTGGTCCCTGTTCTAGGACGTATCGCGGGCGTCAAGACACCCGTTCGACAACTACCGCTCCCCCTTCTATACACCTTGGCGGCTGTGCAGGAGATCTATGCGCGCCTTACCGGCAAGCCCATTCTGCTGAGCATGGCCACGTTGCGCCTGTTGGTACGAGAGAAGGACCGCACCTGTTTCAACCACCGCAAGAGTGAACAAGAGCTTGGCCTGAGTTTCCGGGCGCTAGAGCTGACAATCACTGATACCGTGGCTTGGTACCGCGATCACGGCTGGTTTGAAAAGCACAGTGCGCGTGCCTCGAAGAAAAAAAGCTCATCCGTCATGGTCGACAACTGACTTTCGGAAACGGATTTACCGTCTAGCCCCAAAGCCGATAGTCTCGAGCCTCATTGTGCGGTTTGATGCTGGCACGCGAGGCGTACCTGGAGTTCCCGAAACCGCACTTCCTGGTCATTTACCACATGCAAGAACAAGGACGTAAATTTGTGAACAGGGAAATAATCCTGATGCGTCACGGCCAGCCAAAACTGGCCGCAACCGACAAAATCTCAGCGTTCGAGATGAAAGACTGGATCGAGCAATACGATCGATCCGAAATTACCCGCCACCCGGTCCCGCCTGCCAGTCTGCAACTCGCCGCAACCGCCACGGTGATTGTTTCAAGCAGCGCGCCTCGTGCGCTGACCTCCGTCCAGGCGCTCGGCCTGAAGCCTGCACTGGTCGACGCACTTTTCTGCGAAGCACAACTGCCTTGTGGTCATTGGAAACGGCCACGGCTATCGCCGTTTACCTGGGCATTTATCCTTCGAGTCTTATGGCTGTGCGGTTACTCACGCAACGTCGAATCCGCCGGCACTGCGAGGATGCGCGCCAGTGTGGCAGCCAAACGATTGCAGTCCCTTGCCAGCGATGGACCGGTTCTGCTGCTCGGTCATGGCTTTATGAATCGAATGATCGCCAATCAACTGGTGGCCGACGGATGGGCTCGCCAAAAACGTAACGGCAGTCAGTACTGGAGTGCGACCGTGTATCAGTACGATGGTGTGTAAGAGGCGGCAGATGGTCGGCGAACCTGGCCATCATGACGTGGGCTAGCAGACCCGCTGTCGGGAGGCCCTTGTCGATGACCTGCGCGGTACCGGCGCCTGGATATCGAAAGGAGCAGCGCGGCCATTAGTTTTCATTGATAATCGGCACGCTGCAGCTGCATTAAGGGACGATTCATTCAAGGGAGAGAAGTCGTGTCAGCCACATCTGGAAACAGCAACATTTTTCGCCTGGCAACCGCCCAGGCATTGGCGGGTGGTAACTCAGTCATCGTCTACGCAACCGGCGCTATCGTGGGAGACATGCTTGCACCGGATAAAGCATTGGCGACGCTGCCTATCTCCATTTTTGTCGTGGGCATGGCGAGCTGCACGCTACCTGCCGGTGCCATTGCGCAGCGCTATGGGCGCAGTCCCGTGTTTATGCTGGGAGCGTTGTGCGGCACCCTGATGGGAGTGCTGGCTGCGATTGGCATTTATTGGTCCTCCTTTTTCATCTTCTGTGCTGCGATGCTGTTTGGTGGCGCTTATGCCGCTGTGGTGCTGACGTTTCGTTTCGCCGCCGCAGAATGCGTTCCAGAAAACAGGCAGCCCTGGGCGCTTTCAATCGTCATGGCTGCCGGGCTGGTGGCGGGTGTACTAGGTCCACAGACGGTCACCTATACGATGGACCTATGGGAGTCACACCTGTTTATCGCTACTTACGTTGCAGCCGCATTAATGGCAGTGGTTTCGGCGGCGGTGCTGTCAGGTGTCGATTTGCCACGCCATGAGGCGGCTGTTCGTACTCCAGGTCGCCCGCTTGCGGTGATTGTTCGGCAGCCTCGACTCATCAACGCCATGCTCTGTGGTGTCATTATTTACACCTTGATGAATTTCCTGATGACTTCGGCCCCACTGGCAATGAAGCATGAGGATCTTTCACTGGAATCATCGAATCTGGCATTGCAGTGGCACGTCATTGCAATGTACGCACCCAGTTTTTTCACTGGAAATCTGATCCGCCGTTTTGGAGCAAACCGCGTTGTGTTGATGGGGTTGATGTTAACCGGCGCGTCTGTTGCTGTCGGGCTTGCCGGCGTGCAGTCCTACCACTTTTATTTATGTTTGGTGCTTCTAGGGATTGGCTGGAATTTCGGTTTTGTCGGCGCCTCTGCGCTCGTCCTTCAGTGCCATAAAACAAGCGAAAGAAACAGTGTCCAGGCGCTCAATGATTTCATTGTCTTTGGCGCCATGGTACTCGGCTCGTTTGCATCGGGAGGTATATTGAATCGATACGGTTGGACCGTTATCTGTGCGCTTGCCTTTGTACCTGTGCTGGTTGCCATAGCGACGTTGATGTTGAGCGAGCGTCGCGTCAGGTATTCAACTCAGGAACGCACAAGCTAGTTCCGCGGGACTGGCTTAGCCTCCAGACCATGATTCGATTCACGCTGGATAACCGGTTTTGCGCAGTGGCAATGGCGAGCGCACCTTGTTCAACTTGCTGACACCTCCTTTGTGTGACGAAAAGCGTAGCAGGCAGCAAAAAGCCCGCTCAGTGGCGGGCTTTCTGTACGGGGTCAAATCCTTTTGTTCGTTCAATCTGCACTCCATTCCGTGAGCGTTTCGTGAAAAGCATGTCGCAGATACGAAAAGCCCGGCGAGGGTGTGATCAGGCGCATATTGCACCCCCTGATGATTCTGTCTAGCCGATTGCAGGCTGCTGCCAAACGATCTAACGGTCGGTGCCGGATAAAGCATAGACTGAAAAGTAACCTTCTCCGCCAAGGTCAAGGGTAAGGTGATCTAGCGTGTAATCGTTACACGCTCCTGATTTTACGCGCTATAGCATGAGTCTCTTGGTTGGCTCCTGTTGAGGGTAGCCACCATGCTTTCCAGTCTAGAGCTTCGATACCTGGTCGAGAGAAGCTTTCTCCCGATGTATTGCGCATGCTCAGTTTCATCTGACAACTGTCTTACTGTTCGTATCTACAGTCCAGAGACAGGCCGGATAGATCTTTTCTCTACCGGCATCTCCTGTTCCGAGCTCAACAGCAATCGTGCAATAGAGAGTATGCTCGCCAACCTGCGCAATGATCTCAACGCACATACCGAGCAACTTTCGCTCGTGCGTAATCATTGAGCCCCAGAACCCCGAGCCAGCAACGCTTATGGTCAGGGGCGGTGCCGCGTCTTTTTACTTAGACAACTCCTCGGCGCCGGCAACCATGGTCAAGTATGTTTCAGCAGCTGCAGCAAACCTTCCACATCAGCTAGCGCTGGAGCATGGGCTCCGGCATGGCGGCAAGATATGGATGCGCAAGCCGCTGAAAATTGCAGGCGTTCTCTCAAGTCCGCGATCCCCAGCAACTGCGCAGCCAGCCAACCAGCCATACAAGCGTCTCCTGCTCCAACCGTGTCTTCCACCTTCACGGCAATCGCCGGCTGATCGAGTTGGCTGTCCGGGGTGTGGAGAATCATCCCGTGTTCTCCTCGGGTAAAAAGGATCTGCGCCTGAGGATTAAGAGCGCGAAGCTCATCCATTGCCTGGTGTTCTGTCAGCCCTGGATAAATTTGCCGAAGGTCTTCATCGGAAAGCTTGATCATGTCAGCAAGGGTGGTCATCGTAGGGAAGGTCTGCTCCCGATAATGGCTATCCATTAAATTGCGCCAGTTCGGATCATAGCTAATCCGTTTACCGGCTTCTTTGGCCTGCTGAGCAATTTTAACCAGCTTGTCTGCGAGTGGCTGTCGGGCCAAACTGATGCAGCTGAAATGACACAGCTCTGCTTGGTTGATCCATCCTTCGGGCATCAGATCCGGATCAAAAAACAGATCGGCATCTCCAGCAAAAAAGTATCTTGGAGGACGGCTCGATGGAACGATGGCGACCAAAGGATCTCGGTCTACCCGTTGGATAAACCTCATATCCAATGCTGCCGCTTCCGACTGCGAAACTATCTCGTCACCCAGAGAATCCATACTCACCGCCCCAGCAAAAGCGCTGCTGACACCCAAGCGACTTAGCGCTCGTGCAACGTTCCAGGGAGCACCACCCGGGTAACCCTTCCACTGTCCAGGAGTGCCTTGGACAAGATCGGTCAGGGCTTCGCCAAACACTACTGCGCGAGGCAATACCATCGTCATTTCCTCAATATTTTGTCGTAGGGAACTGCCGACAGGTGCGCTGAAGGCGTGTTGGCCGGACCCGTTCAAATATTAAAACCAGGTTTCCATCTGTATACCGTATTGCCATACACCTCCGGCTTTGAAGTCCGTCATGCCAAAGGAGTCTGTGGTACTGAACTTGTCCAGATCCGAAGACCAGTTCATGAAGCTTGCGAACACTCGCAATTCGGGACGTGTGAGAAGATCTCCAACGTCAGGTTTGAAGGTCGGGGCGACAGTGAATTTCCAAAAGTTACCGTCGACCGCATTACGCTGTAGATAGTCCTTCGGGTCGAGGTTCATGGTTTGCCAGCTTATTTCGTAGGCCATCTCGAAGTTGCTGTTGATTTTATTGGCCAATCGCACGTTCAGGGTCAGCCAGCGGTAGTCGTCACCCTTGACGTATCTATCCTTGCTCTGTTCGGCCAGCAAGCTGGGGCCGATGCGCCAGTCAGGCGCAAGGGGTGTCTCACCGTAAAGTGCCAGACGCAGAGCGCGGGCATCATCAATCAGTTCACCATCCGAGCCGACGTTCTTGACCTCGGCTCCCAGACCTTGCCCATAGAGCAGCGCCGTTTTGAAGAAGCCTTCTCTGCCGAAAAAGTTTTTCTGGTGATTGGCCAGCATGCTGTGCAAGCCGGAATCCGCAGGCGTCAAACCCGCCGCATTGGTGCGGGTAGCGAAATCGTTTTTCTTTGCGCCGATGGCATTGAACATCCACTGCCACTGACCATCCTCGAAGAACTGGTTGGAGGTCAGGATGTAGCTTTCTACATCGGCACTAAGATCGCCTTGACTGAAATCCCCGTAGTTACGCCCGATCAAAGAGTAGTTCGAACGCCAATTCTTGTTCATCTGCATATCGTAGATTCCACCCCCGGTGCCGGCCAGATAGACAACGTCCGAGTCCAGCCAGTGGATATCGAAATTATCTCTATCGAATCGCTTGCCTGCCCACAGGGTGGCGTTCTCGAACACTGAATTGCCCTTGAACGCAGCGACATGGTCAAGCGCTGTGAATACCTGGCGCACGTTCAGTTTGCTTTCGTCGGCCGTCCAGTCATTGGAACTTTCCACACCATCGGCGATGGAGACCGTGAATTTGGAACGGGTGCCGTTTTGCGCATAGATTTCTTTCGACAGGTCTATACGCATGTAGGTGTCGTCCTCGTTACCGAGTCGCCCGACTGCACCACCGACTGAACCGGCAGGAGTTTCATAAGGGCCGCCACGACCACCACCCAGCCGATCGTTGATCAACAATCCGGAGCGGGCGTAGCCGTTGAAGCTGAACCCATCAGTGAGGTGTCCGGTACTGCCCTCTTTCTCCAGGCTTTGCTGACGAGCTTCGAGTTTTGCCACTCGGGTATCCAAAGCGGGCGCCGAAATTACTGCCGCAGTAGACGCGGCGGGCGGCAAGGGAGCAGTGGCGAGTTTGATCTGCTGCAATTCCCTGGCAAGTGCCTGGGTTTGCTGTTCGGCCGCGGCTGCACGCTTCTCCGCTGCGCTGGTACGGGCTTCAAACGCGGCCATGCGTTCTTCCAGAGTCGCGGCCTGAGAGGTTACCGCCGAGGTGCCGAGCACGCCTGCGAGTAGCCAGCTTGATGCTTTCTGCATGTGGATTTCCTGTTTTGTTTTTATTGTCTAGTTTCCGCGACCGGCCATTTTTCTTGAGTTGCGAATTGTCGCAATCGACGAAAAAAAGGATGCCTCATCGCGAATACGCTGCTACATTTGGCGATGTTAACGTTAACTTTTCTAAAAACAAAAATAAAGAGGGCTTTATGAAACAGCTTAAATCTCTTCTTCCAGCAGCACTGCTCACCCTTTGTGCCGGGCTTCCATCCCTCTCGAACGCAGCTGATTTGACGATCTCCTGCGGCGCGGTGGGTGCGGAGTTACAACTCTGCAAAGAGGCTGTCGAGGCGTGGTCGAAACAGACCGGCAACCACGTCGAGGTGGTCTCAACACCTAACTCGGCAACCGAGAGGTTGTCGTTCTACCAACAGATCCTCAGTGCGCAGTCCAGCGACATCGACATCATTCAAATCGACATGGTGTGGCCGGGGATGCTGGCCAAACATCTGATGGATCTGCGCGAGGTGCTTCCTGCCAATGCGACCCAGGGCTACTTCCAGGCACAGGTGGATAACGCCACGGTGAACGGACGGCTGGTGACGATGCCGTGGTTCACCGACTCGGGCCTGCTGTATTACCGCAAGGACTTGCTCGAGAAATACAACCAGCAGGTTCCCCAGACGTGGGAGGAAATGACCGCTACCGCCAGGAATATTCAACAGGCCGAGCGCACTGCCGGGAACCCCAATGCATGGGGTTACATCTTTCAAGGGCGCGCTTACGAAGGCCTGACGTGTAATGCGCTGGAGTGGATCAGCAGCCAACCGGAAGGTGGACTGGTCAATCCACGAGGCGACATCGTGGTCAACAGTCAGGCCTCAAGAACGGCTTTGACCCTGGCGAAAAGCTGGGTGGGAGACATCTCCCCGCGTGGGGTACTCAATTACACCGAGGAGGAAGGCCGTGGCGTATTCCAGTCGGGAAATGCGCTGTTCATGCGTAACTGGCCTTATGTCTGGGCCCTGGTGCAAAGCCAGGACAGTGCAGTAAAGGATAAGGTTGGGGTCGCCCCCCTGCCCCGCGGCGGCGAGACCGGCAGCCATGCCTCCACCCTCGGTGGCTGGGGTCTGGCGGTATCGCGTTACAGCGCCCATCCAAAACTTGCCGCCGAGCTGGTGAGCTACCTGACCCGTGCCCAAGAGCAGAAACGTCGTGCCCTGATAGGCGCCTATAACCCGGTTATCGAGTCGCTGTATCAAGATCCCGAATTGCTCGCGGCAATGCCTTATTACGCTCAGCTGCACAGCATTCTCAACGATGGGGTCATGCGCCCCGCCTCAATCACTGCCGATCGCTATCCAAGGGTCTCCAATGCGTTCTTCGATCGAGTGCATGGCGTGCTGGCGGGCGAGTTGCCTGTCGATCAGGCGCTGGCCGAACTGGAAAGCGAACTCACGCGCATCAAACGCCGGAACTGGTAAGCCACAAGGAAGGAAATCACCATGTCTGTCTCTTCTACCCATGTCCCCTGTGAGGAGCTTCTGCTCACCAGGGAAACGCCCGTACAACGTCGCCGAGTACGCGCTGCCTGGCTGTTTTTGACACCGATGCTGTTGTGTCTGGTCCTGGTGGCAGCCTGGCCGCTGCTGCGCACATTCTGGTTCAGCCTGACCGACGCCAGCCTGTCGGATACGAGTGGCGGATCCTTCGTCGGCTTGAGCAATTATCTGTTCCACAACGGTTCCAGCTGGTCGGGCATCCTGGTCGATCCTCAATGGTGGAACGCTGTGCGCAACACCTTGCATTTCACCGTGGTGTCGGTAGGACTGGAAGTCGTACTGGGACTGCTGGTGGCGTTGCTGCTGAACATCAAGTTCACCGGACGCTCTTTGGTGCGTGCGTTGATTCTGATTCCCTGGGCGATTCCGACGATTGTCTCGGCGAAGATCTGGTCATGGATGCTTAACGACCAGTTCGGCATCATCAATCACATGATGCTGAGCGTCGGCCTGATTGACGCGCCCCTGGCCTGGACGGCCGATGCGGACCTGTCGATGTGGGCGGTGATCATCGTCGATGTCTGGAAGACCGTCCCTTTTGTCACGCTGCTGATGCTGGCGGCCTTGCAGATGTTGCCGAGCGATTGCTATGAAGCCGCCAGGGTCGATGGCATTCATCCGCTGAAAGTGTTCTGGCGTGTCACCCTTCCCCTGCTGATGCCTGCATTGTTGGTGGCGGCGATCTTCCGCATCCTCGACTCGTTGCGGGTGTTCGATGTCATCTATGTGCTGACCTCGAACTCGTCGAGCACCATGAGCATGTCGGTGTATGCCCGCCAGCACCTGGTGGAGTTCCAGGACGTCGGTTACGGCAGCGCGGCCTCGACGCTGCTGTTTCTGGTGGTTGCGGTCATCGCCATGCTTTACCTCTACCTCGGACGCCGTCAACTGGAGGTCCGGTCATGAACCTGCGCCTACTGAAAAAAGCACTGTTGCGCCTCGGGTTCTGGTGTCTGATCGGGGTATTGCTGCTGTATGCGGTCTTCCCTTTCTACTACGCCATCGTGACTTCGCTGAAGCCGTCCAGCGCCTTGTTCGAGGTGAGCTACTGGATCGATAACCCCGACTTCTCCAATTACGCAGCGGTACTCCATCAAGCCTCATTCCTGCGGGCTATCGGTAACTCGCTGGTGGTTGCGCTGTGCGTGGTAACGCTGGCGCTGTTCCTCAGTGTGACCGCCGCCTATGCCTTGGGCCGGGTGAAGTTTCGTGGGCGTGGCACGGTGTTGATGATGGTCCTTGGTGTGTCGATGTTTCCTCAGGTCGCGGTGTTGTCGGGGCTGTTCGAGGTGATCCGCGCCCTGGGTCTGTACAACACGTCTTGGGCGTTGATCCTGAGCTACACGATTTTCACCCTGCCCTTCACCGTCTGGGTGCTGACCACCTTCATGGGGCAATTGCCTCATGAACTGGAAGAAGCGGCAATCATGGATGGCGCGTCCCCATGGGTCACGCTGACCCGCGTGCTGTTGCCGCTGCTCTGGCCCGCACTGGTCACTACGGGCTTATTGGCCTTCATCGCAGCGTGGAACGAGTTCCTGTTTGCCCTGACCTTCACCCTCACCGACACCCAACGCACGGTGCCGGTCGCCATCGCCTTGATTTCCGGCGGCAGCCCCCATGAGTTGCCTTGGGGATTGTTGATGGCCGCATCGGTGCTGGTCACCGTCCCACTGGTGATTCTGGTGCTGATCTTCCAGCGCCGAATCGTTTCCGGCCTCACTGCCGGCGCGTTAAAGGGTTGATGCCCAACAAAGACAAGGAACAGCATCGTGATCAAATTGAAACTGGACAACGTGAACAAACAATTGGGCGGCGCACGGATTCTTCGCGACGTCAGCCTGGAAATCGCGGCGGGTGAATTCGTGGTGTTCGTTGGCCCTTCGGGCTGCGGAAAATCGACCCTGCTACGACTGATCGCCGGACTGGATTCGATCTGCGGCGGCGACCTGCTGATCGACGGGCGTCGGGTCAACGACCTGGAACCGCGCGAGCGTGGCGTCGGCATGGTGTTTCAGTCTTATGCGCTGTACCCGCACATGAGCGTCTACGACAACATCAGTTTTGGTCTCAAACTGGCCAAGACTGAAAAGACCAGCCTGCGCGAGCGCGTGCTGAAAACGGCGCAAATCCTGCAATTGGACAAACTGCTGCAACGCAAGCCAAAGGAACTGTCTGGAGGGCAGCGTCAGCGTGTGGCCATGGGCAGGGCCATGGCGCGGGAACCGGACATCTTGTTGTTCGATGAACCGCTCTCCAATCTGGATGCGTCCTTGCGGGTGCAGATGCGCAACGAAATCGCCCGGCTGCATGCCCGACTGGGCTCGACCATGATCTACGTCACCCACGATCAGGTGGAAGCGATGACCCTGGCCGATAAAATTGTTGTGCTCAATGGCGGTCGCGTAGAGCAGGTCGGCTCACCGCGCGAACTCTATGAGCGCCCGGCGAGCCGCTTTGTCGCCGGTTTTCTCGGTTCGCCCAGAATGAACTTTCTGGCGGCACGCCTGCATGTACCGGGTGAAACCAGCCTGGTCGATACTCCCGTCCTGGGTATGACCGCCCTGCCCTTCGACAGCTCGAACCTGGCGGTGGACGCCCCACTGAGCCTGGGGATTCGCCCGGAACACGTGTCGCTCAAGGCGGCGCAGGGAACTGCCGGCGTCGTCGTGACCGGGGTCGAATACCTGGGCAGTGAAACCTATGTGCACCTGGATACAGGTCAGGACGAGCCACTGATCTGTCGTTGTGAGGTCAACGCCGGATGGCAGGTGGGCGATCAGGTCGAGCTGCAGCTGGAGCTCGGCAATCTGCACCTGTTCGACGCCGACGGCACGGCCTTGAAGCGCCACCCACACGCCATTGAAACCCTGCCGGATGGTGTCTCTCTAAGCCCGGCACGAGCACGCGCCCTATGACCTTGTCTTTGAATACCCTGAGCGATCCAATGCCTTCTTCCCTTGACCTTGCGCAGCGTGCGCTGAGTGACGGCCTGTCTCGCGTCATCCAGGATTATCGACCCGGCTATCATATTGCCCCCCAAGTGGGCTGGATGAACGACCCTAACGGGGTCGTGTACTTTCGTGGCGAGTATCACGTGTTCTATCAGCATTACCCCTTCGACGCGAAATGGGGCCCGATGTATTGGGGCCACGCCAAGAGTGCCGATCTGGTTCATTGGCAGCACCTGCCCATTGCGCTGGCACCCGGCGATGACTTCGACCGTGACGGATGTTTTTCCGGTAGCGCAGTGGTGTGTGGAGATACCTTGGCACTGATCTACACCGGACACACCTGGCTGGGGGAAGTGGGTGACGAACGCTCGATCCGTCAAGTCCAGTGCCTGGCCACCAGCAGCGACGGCATCCGGTTCGTCAAGCATGGCGCCGTCATCGAGACCGCGCCGCAAGACACTATCATGCACTTTCGTGACCCCAAGGTATGGAGGGAGGATGACTATTGGTACCTCATTGCCGGCGCACGTCTGGGCGATATGCCGCTGCTCCCGCTGTACCGCTCCACGGATCTGCACGCCTGGGAGTTCCTTAACTATGTGTCCGGCGGCAGGGAGGGTGATGGCTATATGTGGGAGTGCCCGGATCTGTTTCGACTGAACGGACGCGATGTGCTGCTGTACTCCCCCCAAGGCATGCCATCCCAAGGTTACGAACGGCTTAACAAGTACCAGACTGGTTACCGAGTGGGCCGACTCGACAACGAGTGGAACTTCACTGGCGGGCCTTTCATCGAGTTGGATAACGGCCACGATTTCTATGCAGCGCAGACGCTATTGGCCGCCGATGGTCGGCGCCTTGTGTGGGCGTGGCTCGACATGTGGGAAAGCCCGATGCCGAGCCAGGCCCATCACTGGTGCGGCATGCTCGGATTGCCACGCGAACTTGAACTGTGCGCCGATCGCCTTTGCGTGTACCCGGCACGGGAGCTCACCGCTCTGCGCAAAGCGCCATTGCCTGGCACGCCGTGGTGGGAGGAGTCGGGAACCCGGTGGGTGCCGGAAGTGAATGGCGATATGCTCGAAATCCATGTGCACCTGGATTTACTCGGCTGCACCGATGGCCACCTGGGAATCGCGTTGCGCTGCAGCGACGATGACCATGAACAAACCCTGCTCTACTACGATGCGGCGTTGCAGCGTCTGGTGCTTGACCGCAGCCGCTCTGGTGCGCAAGTCACAGGCCAGCGCAGCGTGTCGATAGACCCGACACAAGAGCGACTGGAACTGCGTGTGTTCCTCGATCGCTCGTCCATCGAGGTGTTCGACGAAAACGGGCGCTTCAGCCTCAGCAGTCGCCTCTATCCGCGGCCCGACAGTCTGGGCGTGAAGCTGTTTGCCAGCGGGAGTGGCGGGCGTGTCTCGATTCCCAAGGCATGGCCTCTCGATTCTGGATGGTTATGAGCGGCGGATGGCTATGAGCAGCGTCATTCGAGTCGCGAGAAGCCCGGGCCCTGTGTCATGATTCTGCGTCAACCTGACCGGGCTCGCCTCGCATGACTTCAGTGAAAGACGTTGCACAGCTGGCCGGCGTGTCCCTGATGACGGTTTCTCGAGCGCTCAATAATCCGGAAAAACTGAGCCCCGAAACCCTTCTGCGGGTGCGTCGCGCCATTGATGAACTGCAATTCGTACCGAGCTTGTCGGCGCGCAAGATGCGCGGCGACAACCTCCAGTCGCGAACCATCGGTGTGTTCGCGCTGGACACCGCGACCACACCGTTCGCCGTCGAGTTGCTGCTGTCCATCGAACAGACCGCGCAGCAAGCCGGCTGGAATGTGTTCATCCTTAACCTGTTGAGCAACCCGCCCACCGACCAGAACATCGACCTGATGTTGTCGCACCGCCCCGACGGGTTGATCTTCAGCGCCATGGGATTTCGCCAGGTGTGCATTCCCGAGCGTTTGAAGAGCAAACCCCTGGTACTCGCCAATTGCCTGGCCGATGACAGTCGCCTGGTGAGTTATGTGCCAGACGACGAAGCGGGGCAGTATCGAGCCGTACATCACGCGTTGAGCCAGGGCTATCGGCGCCCTCTGTGCATCAATCTGCCAAAACAGAGTCTGGCCTGGAACCTGCGACAAAAAGGTCTGCAACGTGCCTCTCAGGCATTCGGGCTGTTGCCTGACGCACTCCTGCAATACGACCTTTCCGATCATGACGCCTATGGTGAAACCGCAGCCATCCTCGACCGGCACATCATTGAGGGTCGTCCCCAATTCGACATTCTGATCTGTGGCAACGACCGCATCGCGTTTTGTGCCTATCAGCTGTTGTTGGGCCGTGGCCTGAAAATTCCCGACGATGTCGCCGTGCTCGGCTACGACAACATGATCGGTATTGCCGAGCTGTTCATCCCGCCGCTGACCACGGTGCAACTGCCGTACTACGAGATCGGTCGCAAGGCTGCCCGGCACCTGATCGAGACCCTCGACGTATCGGGAGCCCAGCCAGTTGATTGTCCATTGGTGGTTAGGGCATCGCTATAAGATTCAGTTAATTTGGTTGAAAGGTTTTTTTCCAGCACAAAAACAAACGCCCCGAACATGTCGGGGCGTTTGTTGGTGCCTTCGCCAGAGTGTTTTCACACAGCCTGTGAAGGGCCCTTTTGTACTCCAGCCGAAATCACTTGGTCAGCCAAGACTCGAGCGTTGCTGAGCCACGCGTGCAGCTGTGCCGGATTTAAAGGCGGCATATCTCTCTGAGCGAAATACTCGATCAAGCATGGTGTTAATTTCAGCGCCACATACTTACGCCCGAGAGGCCTTTTTGAGGCTGGACGGCAAGGGACTGCCCGTCACCGGTGAAGGGACATAGATAGTCTCCGCCTGCACAATTTCAGGCTTTTGTTCTTCGATCTCACCATTGAGCGCCTTGTGCATTTTCACCGTATCCAGCGCCCCTACCCATTTGGCGATGGCCATGGTGCCGACACCATTACCGATGGTGTTGGTAATGGCCCGCGCTTCCGACATGAACCGGTCGACACCCAGCAGCAACACCATGCCGGCCACCGGGATGGTGCCCAGGGAAGATAAGGTGGCGGCTAAAATGATGAACCCCGAACCGGTGACACCTGCCGAACCTTTGGAGGTAAACATCAACACCGCCAGTACGATCAACTGATCGGTCAGGGTCAGCGGCGTGTTGGTCGCTTGGGCGATGAAAATCGCGGCGATGGTGTAGTAGATCGCCTGCCCGTCGGGGTTGAAGGTCAATCCGGACGGAATGATCATCCCGGCGACGGGCTTGGACACCCCGGCCTTTTCCATCTTCGAGATCATCTGCGGCAGTACTGACTCCGAAGAGCTGGTGCCCAGTACGGTGAACAGCTCTTCCTTGATGAATTTCAAAAACTTCCAAAGGCTGAAACCGCTGTAGCGGCAGATCGGCCCTAGCACAAAGATCACGAACACGGCGCAGGTCAGGTAAACGCAGGCCATCAGCTTGCCCAGAGAGAACAGCGAGCCGAAGCCGTACTTGCCGATGGTGAAGGCGATGGCACCGAATGCACCGATCGGCGCCAGGCGCATGACCATGTTGACGATACGAAACATGCCTTGCATCAGGCTATCCAGCGTATCGACGAACGCTTTGCCGCGTGGCCCCACATGAGCCAAGGCGATTCCCAACAGGATGGAAAACAGCAGGATTTGCAGCACATTGCCCTTGGCGAAGGCATCCACGATGGTGTCGGGAATGATGTTCATGACGAAGTCCATGAACGATGCATGTTTCACGGCCGAGGTGTAAGTGGCCAGGCTGGAAGTGTCGAGGGTAGCAACATCGATGTTCATGCCGGCGCCGGGTTTGAACACATCGACCACCACCAGGCCGACCACCAGCGCCAGCGTCGACACGACTTCGAAATAGAGCAAGGCGCGAAAGCCGACTCGACCTAGTTCCTTCATGTTTTCCATGCGGGCGATCCCCGTGACTACGGTCAGGAAGATCACCGGAGCGAGGAGCATCTTGATCAATTTGATGAAGGCATCGCCCAAGGGTTTGAGCGCAGCGCCGGTTTCGGGAACGAACACGCCGACGATGGCGCCGATGATCACGGCGATCAGCACTTGCACATAGAGTTTGCCGAATATTCTTTTCATGACAGGGCCCTGATTTTTTATTGTTGTCAGGAAATGCCAAGGAGTCAGATCCAGCGATCTGCCCCTTGGGGTTGTGCCGCAGTACTACTTTGAATCGCTGGAAAATATCAGCGGTTGATCAATGCGATGACCGCATCCGTGATCTGGCGGGTGGTGGCTGTACCACCCAAATCAGGGGTATGCACACCGCTTTCAGTCACGGCTTCGATGGCTGACATCAGCTGTTTCGCCGCAGCGGCTTCGCCCAGGTGTTCGAGCATCATCGCCGCCGTCCAGAACGTAGCAATCGGGTTGGCCACACCTTTGCCGGTGATGTCGAAAGCCGAGCCGTGGATCGGTTCGAACATCGAGGGGAATTTGCGCGACGGGTTCAGGTTGGCGGTCGGTGCGATGCCCAGGCTGCCGGATAACGCGGCTGCCAGATCGGACAGAATGTCAGCGTGCAGGTTGGTGGCGACGATCACATCCAGCGTGGAGGGTTTGAGCACCATGCGCGTAGTCACCGCGTCGACCAGTTCCTTGTCAATTTTGACGTCCGGGAAATCCTTGGCCACTTCGTAGAAAATTTCGTCCCACAACACCATGCCATGACGTTGGGCGTTGGACTTGGTGACCATGGTCAGGTGTTTGCGTGGGCGGCTTTGCGCCAGTTCGAAGGCAAAGCGGTGAATACGTTCCACCCCGGCACGGGTGAATACCGACACTTCAGTGGCAACCTCTTCCGGCAGTCCCCGGTGCACACGACCGCCGTTGCCGGAGTACTCACCTTCGGAGTTTTCCCGCACCACCACCCAGTCGATCTGGTCACCATTGAGCAGCGGGCTTTTCACCCCAGGCAGCACGCGAGCCGGACGCACGTTGGCATACTGATCGAAGCCCTGGCAGATCGGCAGGCGCAAGCCCCACAGGGAAATGTGATCCGGTACGTTGAGTGCTCCCACGGCACCAAAAAAAATCGCGTCGAAGGTTTTCAGTTCTTCCAGACCCCCTTCAGGAATGTAGTAACCGTTTTTCAGGTAGTTATCCGAGTTCCAGTCGAAATGTTTGAAGTCCAGGTCGAAGCCAGATTTTTTCGACAGGGCTTGCAGCACCTCGACGCCAGCGGCAATCACTTCAACACCGATGCCATCACCTGGTACCGCTGCAATTTTGTATGCGCTCATGGTCAACTCCACTCTCGTAACGTTCTTGCTTTGCCTGTCGAACGGGCTGTTCAATCAGGGTGTGAGCGGAGTATATGTAGTGAACAAATAGGTGTGAGTTACTCAAAATCACTACATAAATAACTTTGAGTTACGAATGAACCCAACCTTGGATTTGTCATTTTTTTACCTTCTGGCCAACAAAGGCAGCCTCGCCGCGACCGCGCGAGAGCTGGGCATCACGCCACCGGCGGTGAGCAAGCGTCTCACCGCGCTGGAGGCTCGATTGGGCATCCGCCTGGTGAATCGCACCACGCGCTCAATGAGTCTGACCTCAGAAGGTGAACTGCTTTTTTCCCATGCCGCCCGGATCCTGACGCAGATCGATGAGGTCGAGCAGTTGATCAACAGCAGTCGGGCTACACCTAAAGGTCTGATCCGGGTCAACGCGTCGCTGGGCTTTGGCCGTCGTTACATCGGCCCGGCCCTCGGCGCGTTCTTCGCACAGTACCCGGAGGTGGAAATACAGCTGGAAATCAGCGATCACCCACTGGATCTGGCGACCCACGGTTTCGATCTGGGAATCCGTTTCGGCACCCTGCCCGACGCGGCATTCCACGCGCGCAAGATCGCCTCTAACCGTCGCCTGTTATGCGCCTCACCGCTCTACCTGGAAAAACACGGCGTGCCGCAACGCCTCACGGATTTACAGCTACACAACTGCATCTTTCTGCGGCAAAACGAAACGCCTTACGGGGTGTGGAGTTTTACTCACGGTGGGCGTACACAAAACATCAAAGTCCGTGGTGCATTGGGCTGCAATGACGGTGAGGTGGCCCTGAATTGGGCGTTGGAAGGCCACGGAATTCTGCTGCGAGCAGAATGGGATATCGCCCGCTATGTGCGCAGTGGCCGCTTGCGATTAGTGCTGGAAGACCAGACACCAACCCGCGCCGATGTTTTCGCGGTTTACCCGCAACAGTTACACCTGTCGGCGCGAGTGCGCAGCCTGATCGACTTTCTGGTTGAGCGCTTCAAGCACATCGATCACCTGGATGAAGCGGAATCCATGCATGACTGAATCGCGTTTGACGGCATCCACTTCAGTTATATCTATTGAGGGGTAGCTGGCGCTGAGATTGAGCGATTGCTAAAACTGCGTGATCAGGCCGTCATTGCACGATTCGTGGCAACAATTTGCTCATGTGTAAACTGACTGCCGGGAGCCATGAACCTGGCGATCAGTGCGTCGCGGTTTTGTGGCGCCCGTGCCTTGTCTGCCGCGTACAGCGCCAATTTCAGCTCCGGCAATGTCAACTCGGTACAGTAAGCAGGTGTACCTGGTTGCTGACGCCACGAATCTTCAAGGTTGCCAGCGGCAAGCGCGATAAAGCCCGTATCCTCGACAAGATCCTGCGCGATTGCCTCAGCGGTGGTGTCCCCCCCAGCTACAGGTAGGGCTATACGCGTTGAAGACCCGGCTGGTTGGCCTTTATCGGCAAGGGTAGCTGCGAGGACGGCATTCCATGCCTTAACGACCGGGCGGCCAATCTGCTCGCTTACCCAAACGCTCTCGGGCTTGCCGTCGTCAACTTCCTTGATCGCCCCGTCACGTCCCGGGTAGTAATTGGACGTGTCAATGACGACGGTTTTCTCGGGAACGTTACTCAACGTCTGCTTGAGATCAGGGTAGTTTGCGAAGGGGATCGAGAGGATCACAACGTCTACCTCGGACACAGCATCTTCCTTGGTCACGGCGTGTACGCCGATTTCGCTAGCAAGGTTCTGAATGGTCTGAGGGCTCTTCGAGTTTGCCAGTTTGACTTCATGGCCGCACGCAGCGAGCTTACGGGCAAGGGTAGCCCCAATGTTGCCGGCACCGATAATTCCGATTTTCATTTCAATAACCTCCTCACCTATAAACAATATTCAAGTTACTGCTTGGCTGGGTGTGCGAATGAATCAAGCGTGTCGCGAAGCCCCGGAGATCTGAGGTGTGCACGCATGTCGCCTGACCCAGGAAAATACGACTCTTCAAGAATGAAAGGTAACGCTGTCGGTAACCGGCACACGATCCATATGCATGCGGTTGCCTGGAGCGCTCTCGTTCGGGTAGCCAAATGACATCCCAAACAGCATTTTCATTTCTTCAGAAATGCCTAGCGCCTCTCGGATCGTAGCTGCATAGAAACCAAGCGAGGTTTGCGGAATGCCGCCTAACCCTCGGGCAGCAAGCGACAGCAGGAAAGTCTGGCCATACATGCCAATGTCGCCAGCAGTTCGAACATTGTCACCAAACACCGGCATGAATAAAAAAACGGCCTGGGGGGCGTTGAAAAAGGACAAATTCAAGGCTGCCGCTCGCCGCCGTCCCTCCTTGTCTTCGCGCATAACGTTCATAGCCTCATAGTAGGCTTTGCCCTGTGCATTCTTGCGATCCCCATAGGGGCCGTAAAAAGCACCCATATCGAACGAAAAGTCTGGGGTGAATTCGCCTGCAGTATTTTTCGCGTGGAGAATTTTCGAAAGCTCTTTCAATTTCTGGCCACGAACAATATGAACATCCCACGGCTGGGTGTTGCAGTTGGAGGGAGCGCACTGGGCATCCTTCAACACCTCCTGGATGATCTGATCGGGTACAGGAGTGTCTAAAAACCCACGAAAAGACCGCCGTGTACGGGCCGTCTTCTGAAATTGCAGGGTGTCATCCAGCGCTGTATCAGCATCGAACCTAGCCATTGAAGTGGTCATGATTTCCTCTTTGAGCACGTGTAAAAACGTTCAGTCGGTTGCCGGATGGCCGAGCGCATCGAGTGTTTGACGAAGCTCATCGATACCCCGCTCATCGAGCTGGCAAGCTGACTTGATTTTGCTAGTGATTCCCCGAATGTCGGCTTCCAACATGCGGCTATCAGGCGTCAGGTCGATCATCACGCGGCGCTCGTCGGCGGGATCCCGTGTGCGAGTGACGAGCCCGGCAGCCTCAAGCCGTTTCAGCAATGGCGTTATGGTTCCAGCGTCCATCGCCAAGCGGGTTCCAAGGGCACCCACAGAAAGTGGCGAGCCGTTTAAAAGCTCCAGGATGACCAGGTACTGCGGGAAGGTTAGGCCCAACGGTTCCAGATAAGGTTTGTGCAATCGCACCACCCGATTTGCCGCCGCATAAAGTGAAAAAGACAGCTGGGTACCCACCCGTTTCCGATTCGAGCTCATTAGATAGTTCGCTATTGTATAGTGCACTATATATTCCAGCTAGAAATGCCTACTGTCAACCGATGCCGTCTGCCCTCGACGAATGGCCAATCTGGCCAAGTAGACTATGCCTTACAGCCCCTGTGATTTGAGGCGGGCGCCGGGTCATGCGGCAGCGAGTCGGTCATCACATTTTCAAGTAATTTATCCGGTTGCCACCTATGCGCAAGCAACTGATCAATCCCACTCGCCCGCTGCGTCGCCGCCCGCTTTCCGCTCCGTAGCGATCCATCGAAGAGTCACCTCTTCCTTCCAGGCGACGAGGTGCCGCGACAGCGCCGGCCAGCGTTTCAGGCTCTAATAGAGTGCTCTGCTGGTAGCCAAACCCTCAGGCACGAGATTGCGCAGCGCAATCATCCAGGGGCTCGAGGCAGGCAGAAGCAATCTGCCTGCCTGGACGGCATAAGGTGATACCCACACGGTAAACGTCATTCTGCCGGTGGTTTGTATCCTGCAAGCATTTTCAGCACCTCATCATGTGAACCGCTCGCTTCAGCAAACCGTAGTGGCTTGGCGCGCTCGACGACAAGTTCGCGTGGGGTCGGAGAGGTCTCGAGCAGTTCGAAGATCTCATCCAAAAACGCCTCCAAGGGCATGGCGTGTTCGTCGTTTTCCTGCCCAAGCAACGTGGTTCGTACCCCCGGCGGCGCAAGTTCGATAACCTCAACTGACGAGGCTTCTAGCTGAACTCGAAGACTTTGAGTGAACGAATGAACTGCGGCTTTGGTTGCGCTGTAGGTCGGTGTTGCAGGCAGCGGAACGAATGCCAACGCTGAACTGACGTTCATGATCGTGGCGCTGGGCTGCTTGATCAGCTGGGGAGTAAATGCATACACCATGCGAATCGTGCCAAGTAAGTTCGTTGTCACGATATCTTCGGCAGTGCTCAGGTTTTCCGGATCAGTCAGATCCTCCCAATGCATGATGCCTGCGTTGTTTATGAGTACGTTCAGATTCGGGTGGCTGATCGCCAGCGCTTCGCTGTTGCGCTGGATGGATTGTGGATCGCAGACGTCCAGCAACACTGATTCAAGACCTGGATGTTCCGACACGATCTTGTCGAGCAGAGACTTGCGACGTCCCGCGATGATTACTTTGTTGCCCGCCTTGTGAAGCCTGAGTGCCAGACCAAGGCCGATGCCTGAGGTGCCGCCAGTAACCAGAATCGTGTTGCCAGTGCCGTTCATAGTAAACTCCAGAAACGATGCGTAAGCGGACAATTGTCCACTTTCAAAACGTACCGGACAACTGTCCGCTTAGCAATAGAATGAAGGGAAAACTTTGCTCATGACTGACGAGTTGGTGATGCGTTCTGACGCCAGGAAAAACCGGGAACGGATACTGGAGGTCGCGGTGGTAGAGCTGACTAGCGATCCTGCGGTTCCGCTGAGTACGATTGCGAAGAAGGCTGGGGTAGGACAGGGAACGTTTTATCGCCACTTCCCTACCAGAGAGAACCTGGTATTCGAGGTCTATCAATTCGAAATGCAGCAAGTGGCCTCGCTGGCGGAATATCTGCTCGCGACAAAACCACCTAAGGAGGCCCTTCGAGAATGGATGGACTGCCTCGCCGAATATGCAATGACAAAGGCAGGACTCGCGACTGCGATACAGCAAGCTGCGTCTATTTACGAGTTCCCGGGGAAGTCGGGATACGCTCCAGTCCAGGCAGCTGCCGAGTCGCTTTTGAGGGCTAATGAAAAGGCCGGAACGATTCGTAGCGGGATTACTAACGACGACTTTTTTCTAGCCATCGCTGGAATATGGCAAATGGATTCCCAGAGTGAATGGCGCTCACGTCTCGCCAGATTGATGAACCTGGTGATGGATGGTCTATGCGCTGGCAGCCCCGAAAGCCTGAAGAAGAACGTGCAGCATTAAAATCAGGTACCGCGTTAAACGGCTACAGGAACGCTTGCTTCGTGGCCATGGCCGGCAGAGAAGCCAATAGCGGACGTTGCTGCCCCATGAAATCACTTTCATTCTCGGGATGTTCACTTGCACGGCCGGCGCCCCAAAGATATGGTCAACGCCATGACTAAGCCATGCATCAAATCGACCACAACTTTCACGACCGCTCGAGGCGGGTCGTGAGAGGTTGTGCGAGTTGAAACAACGCATAACCCCCAAAGACCCGCCAGCAATGACCGGGTCTTTTTTTTGCCCCGGCGTTTCTGGCTCAAACGTAAGGAAACGCACAATGTACGCACTCTTGATCCTCGACATGCAGGTAGGACTCGTTCACGGCCCGGATAAACCTTGGGGCAGTGAATCTCTGGTCGACACGTTAAATCGCCTGATGAGCAAGGCCCGGGAAATGGGCGCGCCCATATTTCTCGCCCGCCATTTGGGCCCAGCCGGGTCGCCGATAGAACGTGGTAGCCCGCTGACCGAGTTTGTCCAGGAATTGGATTTGAGAGGTGACGAAGTGATATTTGAAAAATATCGACCCAACGCGTTTACCCAGACCGATCTGGCTGCTCAACTACGCCTGCGTAACTGCGATGGCATCGTCGTTACAGGAATGAAAACTCAATACTGTGTAGATAGTACTTGCCGGGCTGCCCGCGATTGTGGATTCGATGCTGTGCTGATCGCCGATGGACATACTTGCTCTGACACCCCTTCACTCGAAGCAAAGGCCATCATTGCCCACCACAATGCGACGTTGGCAGGGCCATTCTGCCGAGTCGTCCAAGCCGAGGACTGGAGTTTCCAAGCCCTCGCCTGATCGACTCTGTCCAGGGTCGATTGCAGCCCTTCACTACAGGCAGCAATCGGCCATGTGAAGTCATTAGTAGTTGCCACGTAACCAGCATAAAGAGGGACAGAGCACGATTTCAGGTAAATGCCGAGCCATCGTGATCTGTTCCCTGTTTCCGCGCGGCCGTTTTCCATGTCTGGCACAACTACCCTGACATCGGTGGGCCTATACTTTAACGATCGGCACACTCGATGTGGCATGCAGTCGTGTTTGATGTATGGGAGACGCGTCGAGCGATCGTTCACGCAGGCCACGGCCTGCCTTCGTCGTAGGGAGGAAAACATTCATGGCGCGTAAATACATCGACTGCCGCGAGTTTCCGAGCGATTCCCACTGCTCAATCGCACTGTCCGCAGACTCTGAAAACGAACTGCTCGAGGCCGCCGCGCAGCATGCGGTCAGTGTTCACAAGCACACCGACTCACCAGAACTGCGTGCTCAACTGAAGACGATGTTTCACGACGGAACCCCGCCTGTTGAAGCACCGCGTCCTGCTTGGCGCCCAGGGGTTTCAGAGGAGTGAATGTCATCGATAAGCACCTATCAGGCTCATTTCGATGAGTTGCGCAGGCCTGAGGGTAGTTTTTTATGCCTGGCACAATCTGAATGACGAAGGAGATCCCCAAGGAGCTGCCGATGGCTGCTCCTTGGGGGGCTTTGGAGAGCTTGTTTAATGTGACTGCGTGTTCATTCAAGCTAAGCCCAAGCTGATTCGACAGACTGCTATCGGCCGATTCTGTTGAAAAAGTCGGCCCGCCCAAATGGCCTGAATATTGAGTGGTGAAAACGCCTTTTTTACACGCTGCTACGTGAAATCCGAGCCCGGAAGCCTCTGCCCAAAAGTAAAGATTTCAATCTCAGGCGCGTATTTTTTTGCCGTAGAAACCATGGCCGACTTTTTCAACAGAATCGGCCAATAGCTGCCTGTCGCGTCCAGCTTCAAACCATTTTGAACGTCAACCAAGCCCCCCAGAACAAGCTGCTGAAGAAACGTGTGGCGTCCCCGAATCCCGCGTCGTTTAACAGTTTTTGAACCGCCGCCTCAGAATGTGGCGGATCAGCGCCCTGGAGGATTTTCCCCCGTTTGGCCTTCACTTCATCCGGGCTGGCTCCTTGCTGCCGCCACCGCTGGCCCCAAGCAGCCAGCAATAGCGGTTGGCTGGCATAAGCGTACTGATTTCCTGCGACAATCAGCGGCGCACCCGGCTTCAGATGAGCCCGAATGGATTGCAGAAGTTGGCGCTTGGCATCATCACCCTCGAGATGATGCAGGACGCCGATCAAAGTGGCTGCGTCGTAGGACTGGTCTGCTACCAGATCTTCAATATGTCCAAGATGCATGTCCGTTCTTTCAAGCAAGTCGTTCGTCTTTAACTGGTGCTTCGCAGCCGCCAGCATTGGCTCGGATGGATCAACGGCAGTGAAGCGCCAACTGGGCTCCAAGGTTGCCATTGCAATGATTTCCTGCGCCGTCCCACCAGCGCCAACTACCAGTATCTTCGCCGAGCCTGTAGTGCTGAGGCTTGCCGCCAGCATGCATGCAGCAAGATCGTGACAGGCGTCATACCCTGCTAATGCAATACGGCTCTGTCGTCCGTACTCATTGGCCCGTGTGGTATCAAATTTTTCAGCTGGGTTGAGAGGTAATGATTTCAAGGCGGTTCTCCATGTCCTTGAATCAAGTTAGGTCATAAATAGCGATAATAAAAATTCATTATCTTTATGTATTGCATTCCTGAAAGGAATACAACCTCCCCCTCCCCCGCACGGAGCTTGAATAGTCAACCGTCTATAATGGGTCGGTTTTTACCGGTCGTGGAAGGCAGAAACCGGCCAAAAGCGGACACTATTGGCTCTGTTAAAGTACCTCTCTGAACACAACTAACGGACGGCTTCATGGAACGATTCCATCCTAGTGGCATTGATGCAGAGGGTTATATCCTCACCGTGCCCAATGTCGAGGTGCAGTCACAGTTTCAGGATTTGCTGGCGGATGTTTGCATGACGCTCACTCGGTCGGAACCTCTGCTGGACGGGATTTATCTTTATGGCAGCGTCGCTAGAGGCGACGCCGTGCCGGGGGTTTCCGACCTGGACCTGACCCTTGTCCTGCACAGCCCTCCTGCGTCGCAGGATCTGGAAATGTTGGAGTCGAAACGGCGCACGCTGGAAAGTCAGCATTCCGAAGTCATCAAGATCGATTTCGACATCGGTAGTCGTTCTGAAGTATTGGCGGCTGACAAACGATTGAGCTGGGGGTATTGGCTCAAGCATCACTGTCGTTGCTTGTGGGGGAATGATCTGACTAAGCGCTTCGACCGGTTCAAGCCGTCGCGTGATATCGCCATTGCCGTGAATGGTGACTTCGAATCTGTACTGACCCGGTATGCCGATCTTATCGATCAGGCGGCGACATCGACGCAATCGCTACGCTTGCAACGCGAAGCCTCGCGCAAGCTCATCTGCTCAACTCAAGTACTTCGCTCTGAACAGGACCTGATGTGGCCGCAAACACTGGAAGAGCATGTCGAGCTGTTTGTTCAGCATTACCCGTGTATGAGAATGCAGATCTCTTTTTTCTTGTCCCAGGCAAGGAACCCGTACGCTAAGCCAAAAGAGTTTACGACTCAGCTGCATAATTTTTTGACCTGGATGGCTTCAGAAACCGGTTAGGTCCGCTTTGGGTCGACTCCGACCTGTGACGGCCGGCGACAGTCGACCCAATAGGGTTGTCCACAACACCCCATCAATTGGGCCGCTGAGCGGCCGCCCTTAATGATGTGGGTGTACAGTCAAAGACACCAGTTTGAGCACAACGGGGCGAACGACGAGTATGCACAGGAATGCCACTGGCATAGCCAATTTATAGGCGTGCAGCGCATTACTTAGGTAATCAATCTCAATACCGGAGTTTGCCGCAGTGATCACGAGTGACATCAAGAACGCCATAATTGTCGCCATATACAGCGCGAAAACATAAGGAGTAGCGCGAGCCGAGAGCTTACGCTGGTTGAAAAATAGGGCTTTAGAGGATGCTTTGGGATTCATATCAGACCTTTTTGATCTTCGATTGATAGGTGATGAACATCATAGCAAGATCAAAAATTAGCAACTAGACGGGTAGCTGTGGTTGCTTTATAAAGAAAATCTTATGAATAACTCTTCTCGCTGGGCCCAAGATGAACCTGTTAGGGGCGATTGCTAGCTTTATCAAGGTGGTTGAAGCGGGCTCCATCGTGGGCGCGGCCAAAACCCTGGGCATCAGTGCGGCAGCCGTTAGCCAGACCATAAATCGCTTGGAAACCCACCTAGGCACACGTCTTCTCCAGCGCACCACACGTAGCATGGCGTTAACTGAAAGCGGCGTGGTGTACTACGAAAAAGTGAAACGCATAGCGCATGATCTCGAATCGGCGCAAAGCGCGATCATCAGTACGCAGACTCAACTCCAAGGGCGACTGTGCATCGCTTCTACCTCCGCTTTCGGGCGGCATGTGTTGGCATCACTAATCGCCGGCTTCGCTGCACGTTACCCACACCTGATACTTGAACTTTCAACCACAGATCGCAAAATTAATCATATTCAAGAAGGCATTGATCTGAGCCTGCGGATCAAACCACAACTAGAAGAGGGGATCGTCGCTCGCAAGATCGTTTCAGTCCCTTTTATCATCTGCGCGTCGCCCACCTATTTGGAACGAGTGGGCTGGCCACGCTCCCCTGAAGAACTCCAACACCACGCCTGTCTAGCGTTTCGCTACCCGCTAGACGGACGCTTTCTACGTTGGGGTTTTATCCGGGATGGGCAACGTTACGACGCTAATCTCAATGCGACCACAATCAGCGACGATATTGATGCTCTAGCCCAAATGGCCATCCACGGCGCGGGAATTACCCGCTTGGCAGAGTTCGTGGCGGCGCCCTATATCGAAAGGGGCCAACTCGTTCCTCTGTTTGAACATCGCCACGCTTCAACTTATGCCTACGCTGAACCGCTCGATATTTATGTATGCGTCCAGGAGCGCGCCGCCATCACACCCAAGGTCAACGCTTTTATGAATTATTTGACTGAATATCTGGAAATGCGCTGGCCGATGGAAAATACCTTTACTGCGTCCTGATAGGGTGCTTTGCAGCCTTCATAATTTCAATGGGCGAGCTTCGCATGGGGCTACAGTTACGAACCGCTGCTTGCAGGTGACTACGGCCGGTTGCAGTCTGATTCTACGGGCAGCTTCGGGCAGTTCTCTGCCGGTCGTCACTACAGCGCGTGCTGGTCAAGTCGAATGCAAACAGGTGGTCAAGTCCATGCAATTACTCAATTTGAAAAGCCTTGAACTCGCCAGCGGCTCTTTCACATAAACATCTAAACCAGCTGCTCGTATCGTCTTTTCTTCAAGCGCTTGAATGAGTGCGTCCTGATCAACCACAGGGCCACTAGAAACGTTGATCAAAATACTCTCCGCGCCCATCAACGCTAGCTCTCTGCGTCCGATGAGGTTTCTCGTTTCGTCCGTCAAGGGCACGACCGGGCAAACAAAATCAGACTCGCTTAAAAGCGTTTCTTGCGGGACGAACCTCGCACCGAGCTCTTGTTCCAGCTGTGGTTTACGACTGGTTCCGCTGTACAAGATGTTCATGCCGAAACCAAACCAACCTCTGCGGGCGATGGCCTCTCCGATTTTGCCCAGGCCGATAATGCCCAAGGTCTTTCCATGCACGTCACTCCCAAAATGGGATGCGTCGATGGTATTCGTCCAGTTCCCCTCTTTCGTCCACGCATCAAGCTCAGGAATGCGTCTCGCTGTGGCGAGGATCAGGGCGAAAGCCAGATCAGCCGTGGTTTCGTTCAAGACATCCGGCGTGTTGGTCAACATGATCCCTCGGCCATTGAGAACGCTGAGGTCATAGTTGTCGTAGCCAACCGATATGCTCGAGATGATCTCAAGGTTTTCAGCCGAAGCCAGCTCAGCTTCACCCAGACGACGATTGCCGCCGATCAGTCCGTGGGCGCTGGAAATGGCAGCTTCGAACTGGGCATCCATGTCACCAAGCTCGGGACTCATGATGATGACGTTGTATTTATCTTTATAAGGTTCAAGCAGGCTGGGTGAGACGCGGCTGAAGGCCAGGATGGTCTTTTTCATGATGCTTTATTTCGCCTGTTACAAGCTCAATTCGAATCGTGTTCTGACTTCAAGTAGGTCTTCGCCCACTCACGGTAATTATCCGAGAGCGTGTATTTTGAAAGCAGCTCAGGGAGGGAACGCTCGCGCCCCTCCATACCGCTTTGTTCGCGTAGCGCCTCGTAGGTCGCTTTGATTGCGGACAAATAGGGGGCATGCCCATTGACCACAACTCGCACATTGGCTGCGCTCAGCTTCTGAACATCGCTCAGTGCAGGGTTTCCATAATTAATCAGCATGATTGGCACGCAAAGATGCGAGGTGAGCGCCTCCAAGTGTTGGAAATCCTTTACTCCGACAAGGCAAATCGCATCGGCCCCAGCCTTTTGATAGGCCGTAGTGCGTGCGATGGAATCTTCCAAAGTGGAAACGGCTACATTCGTACGGGCGATGATGCTGAGGGCATCATCTGACCGGGCAAATCGCGCAGCGTAAATCTTGCTTGCGGCCTCTTCCATGTCGATAAGCACGTGCGCTTGCTCGTCGTATTTGGCCGGCAGGTGAGTATCTTCTAGCGTAAGAGCGGCAACACCGGCCTTCTGCAACTCGGTGACCGTTCGCATTACATTGAGCGCGTTGCCGAACCCATGATCAGCGTCTCCAATGATTGGGATCTGGCTGGCCCGTCCGACCCTGGAAACTTGCTCCGCATATTCATCAAGAGTGAGCAACGAGATATCCGGGGCACCGAGCACTTGAAGCGAGGCGACGGATCCACCCTGGATGGCGACCTCAAAGCCAAGGTCAGAGGCCATTCGAACCGAGATCGGATCGAACACTGATGCGGCAAATTTACAAACTGTTCCATGAAGTAAATCACCGAACGCCTTGCGTAGTTCGTGATGGGATCGCTCAATCATTTTTTCGGCTCCATCGCAATTCTACTGAGAACTTCGCTTGAATGGTTCTATGTGAACGAGGCATCGAATAGCTACCGGTCATTGCGCCCTATCCGAAGAGGAATGACCGGGTATGCGATGTTGATTACTTTTGCGTTGCTAACGCTCTACGCTCCGCCTTTGCGTTTTTCATCGCGGCAATTTCACGCTCACAGGCTTCTACATCGAACGAGTTGTCCCACTTGGCAATGGCGATGGTGCCGATACCGTTGCCAATCAGGTTGGTAACAGCTCGCGCTTCATTGAGGAACCGGTCGATGCCCAAAAGCAGTACAAGGCCTACCAACGGAATGGAGTGGATGGTTGTAAGCGTTGCCGCGAGTGTTATGAACCCGGCACCCGCCACGCCAGCCGAGCCTTTCGAGGTCAGCAGGAAAACACCCAACAGAATCATCTGATCCATAAACGTCAGCGGCGTATTGGTTGCCTGTGCGATAAAAATCGCCGCCATGGTGAGGTAAATGCAGGTGCCATCCGCATTGAAGGTGTATCCAGTTGGCAGCACCATGCCCACCACCGACTTCTTGCAGCCCAGCTTTTCAAGTTTCACCATCATTCGCGGAAGCACAGCCTCAGTCGAGCAGGTTCCGAGCGTGATGAGGATCTCGTCCTTGAAGTACCGGAGAAACTGTAACAAAGGCATTCCTGACCATCGAGCAACCGTTCCAAGCACCACCACAATGAAGATCAGGGTGGTGACGTAGAGCGCAATCAGCAACTGGCCGAGCGACAGTAGCGTACCGATCCCGTACTTGCCGATAGTGAAAGCCATACCGGCACCGGCACCAATTGGAGCCAGCCGCATGACCATTGCCACGATTTTGAACAGCCCTTGCAGGAACAGGTCGATCGTATTGATCAGCGGTTTGCTGGTTTCACCCATTTGAACCAGGGCAACACCCATCAAGACCGAAAGCAGGATGACCTGGAGCATGACGCCATTCGAGAACGCACCGATAAAAGTTTGCGGGATGATGTTCATGAAAAAATCGACGGTGCCACCCTGCTCACTGGCAGCTTGGCTGTACTTGGCGATGGCACTGCCATCCAGTGCGTCAACATTGATGTTCATCCCTACGCCTGGCTTTACGACGTTAACCACAATAAGGCCGATGACCAGGGCGATGGTTGAAAGAATCTCGAAGTAGAGCAGCGATTTAACGCCAATTCTCCCTACCTCTTTGATGCTGCCCATCTTGGCGATACCGACTACCACGGTGCCAAAAATAATAGGGGCCAACAGCATTTTGATGAGTCTGATAAAGCCGTCTGCAAAAGGTTGAAGCCTGGCTCCGAATTGCGGTTCAAAGTGACCAATTGCTGCACCGATTACGATACCGATCAGCACCTGCACATACAGCTGGCTGTACCAGCGGGTCTTGGAGATTTCCACGGAAGCACCTCATTTTATTTTTGTGATGGGCATGTGGCGTGACGTCAGTGGGTGACGCCTGATAACTGCGGCCTCTTGAAAAAAGCCGCAGTTCAAGGGCTATCAGCCTTCGCCCAACTCACGCATCACTGCGTACAAGGCTGACTTGGCTTCGAAGCCGACACCTGGAATATCCGGCAGACCGACATAGCCGTTCTCCACCCGAATCCCGTCAGCGAACCCGCCGAAAGGCTGGAACACATCCGGGTACGATTCGTTACCGCCCAGGTGTAGACCCGCTGCGATGTTCAGGGACATCTGGTGACCACCATGCGGAACTACGCGGCGGGAAGACCAACCCATTTCTTCCATCACCTTCAGGGTGCGCATGTACTCCACGAGTCCGTAAGACAGGGCGCAGTCGAACTGGAGGTAATCGCGATCAGGGCGCATACCACCGTGGCGTAGCAGGTTACGAGCATCCTGATGGGAGAACAGGTTTTCACCAGTCGCCATGGGCAGTTCATAGTGGTTTGCAAGCTCGGCCTGCAGTTCATAGTCCAGCGGATCGCCAACTTCTTCGTACCAGAAGAGGTTGTACTTTTTGATGGCTTCCGCGTACGCAATACCTGTTTTCAAATCGAAACGGCCATTGGCATCGACCGCCAGGCGACGCCCGTCCCCTACTACTTCAAGCACCGCTTCGATGCGACGAATATCTTCGTCCAGTGGCACCGCACCAATCTTCATCTTGACGACGTCGTAGCCACGATCCAGATAGCTCTGCATCTCAGCCTTGAGCTTGGTCTGATCTTTGCCCGGGTAGTAGTAGCCGCCCGCCGCGTAGACCCAGACCTTGTCATCTGCCACGCCGTCACGATAACGGTCGGCCAGCAGGCGATACAGAGGCTTGCCTTCAATCTTGGCAACGGCATCCCATACAGCCATATCAATGGTGCCGACAGCGACTGAGCGTTCGCCGTGGCCACCTGGCTTTTCGTTGGTCATCAGGGCTTTCCAGATGGCAAACGGATCCAGGTTGTTGTTCTCGTGGTCGATGAGAGTATCTGGATCAGCTTCCGTGATACGCGCCAGGAAGCGATCACGCATCAGAGCGCCTTGTCCATAGCGACCATTGGAGTTGAAACCGTAACCGATGACAGGTTTACCATCGCGAATCACATCCGTGACAACAGCGACAACCGAGCAGGTCATTTTCGAAAAATCGATGTAGGCATTGGCGATTGGAGAGGCGATGGAGACGGTTTTTTCACGGATGTCTACGATACGCATGACGGGTTCCTCTTGTTGTTGGTGGCCCCACGTTATGCTTTGCGATGACACCCGCCCAATGCTATTAATGCCGCGCCCTATGCACAGGAGGCATTGCCCTTGGAACTCGTCTGGCTTGAAGATTTTTCAGCGCTTGCGGAATACGGCAGCTTTGTTCGTGCCGCTGAAGCGCGCCACGTCACTCAGCCGGCCTTCAGCCGCAGAGTCCGTTCACTGGAGAATTGGATGGGCGTGGAGTTGTTTGTGCGAACGCCTCAGGGCGCAACGCTGACCGAGGCTGGAAGGCAGATTTTGCCCAGTGCTCAGGAGGCTGCACGACGCTTGTACAGGATGCGCACAGAGGCACAGGAGGTGGCTGGGATGGCCGCCAAAACGCTGCAATTCGCAGCCACTCACTCCCTGTCATTCACCTTCTTTCCGAGATGGCTGAGAAGTACGGAAAATGGCGCCCCGATAGATGCTGTACGACTGCACTCAGATAGCATGGCTGTCTGTGAGCAGATGCTGATTCACGGCCAGGTTCAGTTCCTGCTTTGCCATCGCCATCCCGACGTCCCCCCCTTGCTAGCCCCTGATCAGTTCATTGGGAAGAAAGTTGGAGAGGATGTACTCGTGCCATTGGCGAGTGCCTCTGCCAATTTTGGTACCTCACCAGAAACACTGCCCTACTTGGCATACACCCACGAATCGGGTCTAGGCCGCATCGTCGCTCACCGACTCCACGGCAAGGAAGACTACCTTAACCTCAAGCCTCTTTTTAGTAGCCACCTTGCAGCAGTGCTGATGTCCATGGCCTTGGAAAGCAAGGGTGTCGCGTGGTTACCCAAAAGCCTGACAGAACAGGAAATGGCTGACGGTCGGCTTGTCAGGGCGCTCGACGAAAGCTGGGATATTCCCTTGGAGATTCATCTCACGCGTCCCACAGCCCCAATCAACCCATCTGCCGAAGAATTCTGGGCCAAGCTGGGCGGCTAGATCCATTTGGCCGCCTCCAGTTTTCATTTACCAATGGCGTTCCGGGGCCGAAGAAACTCCAATACGTCACGATTCGTGAAGTGTTTGATCACTGAATCGCCATTGCTTGAAGCCAGTAACCTGATTTCGCTCGTGGCCGCGAATTTCCCCAACAACAGCTAGTGCGGCCTGGCAGCGAGGGCTTCATGTTTAATGTTGTATCTTCGGGCCAATGGCCTGCGGGCTATCTGATCAATCCAAACGTGGAACCTCTGGATCAGAAATGGCTGAAGGCGTTCAGCAAAACGCATTGGGCCGGTGACCCAACCGACCCAATGCCATACGAGCTGATCCATTTACCGCGAATCGACTAACCCAAGGTGTTAAGGCACACCACCTTGGGTTGGGTCATTTCCTCGTAGGCAAAACGTACGCCTTCCCGGCCCAGGCTACCGTACTTGGAACCGCCAAACGGCATCGCATCGAAGCGGTAGTCGGAAGAGTCGTTGATCATCACTCCCCCGGCTTCGATTCTCCGTGCGGCACTCATCGCGGTTGCCAGATCATTGGTGAAGATCCCGGCATGCAGGCTATATTCGGGCTCATTGGCCAACGCGATGGCTTCATCGAAACTCTCGAAGCACTGCAGTACCACCACCGGAGCGAAGACTTCATTGCGCCAGAGTCGACTGGCGTGATCGACGTTTTCCAACACGGTGGCGGCGTAGCACGATCCTTCACGCCGATGGCCGCAGAGCAACGTGGCGCCCTCTTGCAAGGCCTCGTTCACCACTTGCTCGGCATTCTGCGCGGCTTGCGCAGTAATCATGGGGCCGATATCGGTAACGGCGAGCAATGGATCGCCGACCACAAGCGCACGGGCCTGGCTGACGAATCGCTCTCGGAACGCGTCATAAATCGACGCCTGAATCAGCAAGCGCTGAGTGCCTACGCAGTTCTGCCCCGCTGCCCAAAAGGCTCCGGACACGCAACTCTCGACAGCGGCCTCAAGGTTGCAGTCGCCCATGACGATTACCGGCGCATTGCCGCCCAGGTCCATGGCGAGTTTCTTCAACCCGGCCGTGCGGGCAATCTGCTCTGCGGTGACGAAACCGCCGGTGAAGGAAATCATCCGCACTTCACGGGCGGCGACCAACGCCTTGCCCAGTTCCGCGCCGCCGGTGGCGACTGTGACCACTGATTCAGGCAAGCCTGCTGCGACCAGATAAGACACCAGTTTAATGGCCGACAATGGCGCGAGCTCGGAGGGTTTGAGAATCACCGCGTTACCGCCCGCAATGGCCGGACCGAGTTTATGCGCCACCAGGTTCAACGGATCGTTGTACGGCGTGATCGCAACGATCAGACCCAGAGGTTCACGGGAAAACCAGCCCTGACGCGATTCGGAACCTTCATAAGCGTCGAAAGGCACCACCTCCCCGGCATTGCGCCTGGCCTCCTCGGCCGACAGCTTGAGGGTGTTGACGCAGCGTTTGACCTCCTTTTCCGCCTGTTTGAGGGTCTTTCCGGCCTCGTCGACGATCAGCCTGGCAAACACACCGGCATCACGTTCGATGTTGATTGCGGCTTGCTCAAGAATACGAGCCCGACGATGACGCGCTAACGCCGCGCACGCTCGTGCACCACTGCGCCCGGTCTCCAACAACTGCGGAACTTGCGACGCACAGACATTCGTTACGCTACCGATGACGGAACCGTCATAGGCGTTAAAGACTTCAATGGGCGACTCCACGATATCCAGAACCAGGCGCGATAATTTCACAGTCTTACTCCTGGTTGCGTGCAATGGATTGATGGATGCTGACGATGTCCGAGAGCAGCGCAAACGCTGTTTCCGTACGCCCGGCTCCCGGCCCCGAAACCGTTACCGCACCGAGCAGTTGCGAGGTAAACGACACCGCGTTGGTTGCGCCGCCAACACTGGCCAACGGATGATCGTTGTGCAACAGCCGCGGTTCGACACTGGCACTGATCGAGCCGTCGGCATGGCGCATCGCCGACCCGATCAGCTTCCAGCGAGCGCCGTCCTGCCGGGCCTTTTCGATGTCGCCAAGGCTCAGGGACGAAATGCCGCTGCACGTGACGTCGCTGACCGTCAGCTTCGCGTCCAGCAGTTCATTCGCCAGGATCACCACCTTGAGGCGTACGTCATGACCCTCGACATCCGCCGTCGGGTCGGCTTCGGCGTAGCCCAGTTCCTGAGCCTTGCTGACGGCCTCGGCAAACCCCAGGCCGCCTTCCATGCTGGTGAGCACGAAGTTGGACGTGCCGTTGAGAATCCCTTCAAAACCGACAATGGAGCTGCCTGCCAGCGCCTGCCGGGCCAGGCGAATAACCGGCGTGCCGCTCATGACCGAGCCTTCGTATTCAAAGGCGACATGCTTGCGTCGAGCCAGCGCCTTGAGCTCCGCGCCGTGCAAGGCGATGGGGCCCTTGTTGGTGGTGACGACATGCTGGCCGCCCTCCAGTGCCCAACGGCAGAACGACGTCGCCGGTTCACCGTCCACCGGGTTGGTGAAGGTGGCTTCAACAATAATGTCCGCGCCGCAATCCTTGATCACCGCTTCATTGAGGGCTGCGACGTCGCCACCCGACAGTTGCGCCAATGCACCTTTGACTGCCGGCAATTGGGCCAGCACATGGGCGTCCAGCCCTTCGCGACCAATCACCGAACCGAGAAACAAGTCGGTCACACCGACGATTTTCAGGGTGAAACCCAGTTCTGTTTTCCACTGTTCGTTACGTTCGGCAATCAGCTGAGCCAATGCCCGGTTAACACCACCAAAGCCAACCAGCGCCAATTTGTATTCAGTCATTTTGTTATGCCCTTGATCCGGGTGATGGGTTGTTGGGCACTAGGTTAGGGCTGGGCCCAGGGCAGTGAAATAGGCCAATTTGCTCTATTTTATGGGCGTTTTGACCAGTGCCTGGGCAAGGCTTCAGAGTAGGAGCGAGCTTGCTCGCGAAAAACCGAAGAACGCCGCGTGGTGTCAGGCTTGCAGCGTTATCGTTGGCGACCATCGTCGGAACGCCGCCCGGAGCCAGCTCGCTCCTACAGGTTTTGGGCCTATAGATAGGGCCTGTTTAACGCCTGTCAGTGTTACTCGATGAAAGCTACAACACCTTGCGTCGTTGCCTACAGGTACGCCAGAATCCGCCGGCTTGTGCGCCTTGGGGCCGCTCGGTAACTTGATTCGCGTCACTGATTCCCAGTGATCGGGTTTAGTAGCCCGTGGCTTAATCCGAGACGTACGACGCATCAATCAGGTTTTGTGCCTGCATTTTGATGGTAGCTGTACGTAGGGCGCCCTTGGGCGCGCCGGCTTCTTGGATTCCCCGGTCTACTAACCTGCGTACAGCTGCCACCCCTTCTTTTAGTAGAGAAGTGGTTTCCAGCCCACATCAGGAATCCACACTATGTTCAAAGTCACGCCAAACCCGCCGAACACCGATCCAGCATCCCCGTACGAACCCGATTCAAAAAAACTCAACGAAGCCGCCGAGCGCGCCCTCAACTTTCACTTCCCCTCGACCGCCGACATCAAAGCCACCCCTCGAACAATCAGCACCTTGTTCACCGTCGACCCCGAGGCCACGACTGAAACCCTGATGGTCTATCTGGTCGAGACCCTGGCCTCGGTCGATGTGATGGTGCATCAACTGGTGGATCATCTGGAGGGTGGTGACCGCAATGCCCTGCTGGGCATTTCCAACAGCGTGATGCTCGCCGAAATCACCGCGAACCGCGTGCTCGATCAAATCGAACCGGTCGCATAAAGCCGCAATACCACCTACCCCTGTGGGAGCGAGCCTGCTCGCGATAGCAGTGGGGACATGGTTGCTTTTGCCCTGGCAACATTGGGATGAAACGGGTGAGAGTGCCATGCCTGACGCACGCATAAAAGCCAACACACGTTGGCTTTTAGCGGTACAAAAAATGGGCTATACGACAGACGACAGCACAAAGGAGGTCACGGTATTTTCCACCCCGGGCAACGCGGCAATTTCAGTCCAGACCTTGTGCACCCGCTGCGGACTCGCAGCGCCCACCCGCAGCATCAAGTCGAACTCGCCGCTCATGACATCGCACTGGATGACTTCCGGAATGGCCCGCAGCGCTTGCAGCACTTCCGCACCCCGCATCCGGTCGTAGCGGTAAACGAAAATCACCGCGTTGATGTTCGAAGTGGCTTGTCGCCCCTCCCCCGTGCGTACCGTATATCCCTGTATTACCCCGTCGCGTTCAAGTCTTTCTATACGTTGGCGCACCGCATTGCGTGACAGATTGACCTTGGCTGCCAGCTCGGCATGTGCAGCCCTGGCATTGAGCTGTAGCTCCGCGATGATGTGTTCATCGAGGGGGTCCAGAATTCGCTTCACTTGGCCTCCTGTTGCCGCGCCTTCACAGCGCGTCGAGCAGCTCATGGATGGTGTCGAGATCGTCCGGTTGAATCCGGTAAACCTGCGCCTGTCCTTGCGTCGCGACCTCAGGTTGCGATCCCGCCACACTGATGCCCAACTCGCCAAGCAGTGCCGCCGACTTGACCGGTGAGATTTCCCCCAGGGTCACCATGGGCGCCACCAGGCTTCGCCGATACAACCGGGCGGCCAGCACACCAGTGGCTGTATGCGGGTCGATGACGTATCCCGTGTCACGATACAGCGAGGTGATTTCCGTCAGCGTCTGCTCATCACTGACCGCATAGGAGTCGATGATCATCCGCGCCTGCAACCAGAACTCGTTGGCGATGACCATCTCGCCGCTGGACTCGAACCCCTCCATCAGGGCACACACCGCCTGGTCGTCACGCCCGTAGAGCTCCCAGAGAAACCGTTCCAGATTGGAAAAGATCGACAGGTCCATGGCAGGCGAAAGCGTCTTGTTGGCTCGTGACCTGCTGTAGTGGTTCTTCTGAAACAACTGATGCAACGCGTCATTCTGGTTGGTCGCAACAATCATCTGGGTGATCGGCAGGCCCATTTTTTGCGCGATGTAGCCTGCGTACACCTCGGCAAAACTCGCCGCCGGCACACTGAAACCGATCGGTCGCTGGCCGCCTCCCAGTTGCAACACGGCGTGGAAGTAAAACACCAGTTGCGCCAACACACTGACCCAGTTACTGGAGTTGAAACTGATCGCCTCGTGCTGCGTATTGGGCCACTCCCGAAACAACCGGGTGACGATGGTCTGGCACTCGTCGAAGCTGCCATTCACTGCAAACTGATGAACCCTTGGGTGCGCCGCTGCTTGCAGATGCTGGAGTTGGTCCAGGGGTACGCCCTTCTCTGGGTAAAACACCACCACGGGGGTGTCCTCACAGTGCTTGAACGCCTCGATGGCCGCCAGCCCGGTATCGCCGTTTGTGGCACCGATCACCACCCCGCGACGCCCGCGCTTGTGCAGAAAATACGGCACCAGCCGCGCCTGCAACTGCGCGGCAAAATCCTTTGAGGAACGAGTCGGCCCGTGGAACAGTTCCAGCACCCACTCGTTACGATCGACCTGATGCAAAGGCGCCAGGGAACGATGGCTGAATTGACTGCCAGCCTCTTTGAGCATGCGCTTGAGGTCTGTCTCGGGGATCGCCTCGCCCACAAACGGACTGATCACCCTGTAGGCCAGTTCGTCATAGGGCAAGGTCGACCAGTTGGCGATATCCTGCGATTCAAACAGCGGCAGTTCGAGCGGTACGAACAGCCCACCGTCCTCGGCAATGCCAGACAATACGACCTGTTCGAAGTCGACCTGCACGGCCGAATTTCGGGTACTCACATAACGCATGGTTGGCTCCGGCCATTCATTTGAAACGATGTGCCTGCTCGACCAGCCAGGTGGAAAACATCACCGCGTCGGGGTGCTGCTCGGCCCCGGAACCGCGCACAAGGTAAAAAGACTCGCTGGCTTCGATACGCTGGGTAAAGGGTTCGACCAATCGTCCATCCTGAAGCATCTCCTCCACCATCGAGGACCGCGCCAGGGCGATCCCCTGCCCTAACTCGGCCATGCGCAAAGTGCAGATCAATGTGTCGAACTGCATGCCGGTCGAGAAATCGACAGTGTCCGCACCGACCATGTTCAACCAGTAACCCCAACCCTCTTCGTAGCCCAGGACATGCAACAGCGAATGGTGCGACACGTCCGTAGGTACCGTCAGCGGCGACCTTGCCATCAGGTCCGGCGAGCAGACCGGGAACAACGTGTCCCAGGTCAGGCGCTGCGACACCAGGCCGGGCCATTGACCGTGGCCCCAGCGAATCTCCATGTCATCCTCCCCGTCCAGTTCCTTGACCCAGATATTGCTGATGTAGCGGATATCGACATGCGGATGCGCCTGGCTAAACCCCGCCAGCTTGGGTGCCAGCCAATGCACGAAGAACGCCAGGCTGCCACGCACCTTGATCGGCCGACGTTTGTGCTGGCCAAAAATCTCGTTGGTCCCCACTGCCAGTCGCGTGATCGCATCCTGCACCACCGGCAGATAAGCCTGGCCTTCCTCGGTCAGTCCCAAGCCACGGGGCAAGCGCTTGAACAGTGCCACTCCAAGATGGCTTTCCAGTTGGCGGATCTGCTGACTGACTGCCCCCTGGGTCAAAAACAGCTCTTCGGCAGCATGGGTGAAGTTCAAACAGCGGGCAGACACCTCGAATGCCCGCAGCCAGTTCAATGGGGGTAGCGTCTTTTGCTTCATGGCTTGAACCTCTTGGACGCCCCCTCCACCGAGCACGCTTGCCCATCCCGTCGACGCTGACTAGAACGCGTCGGACGGTTGTGCCAAGGGGGCAACCGACAAGCGTCGCTCGCGGCTTTTGCGGGTAATGTAATACACGAAATAGCACCAGGCGATGAAAGGCAAACCGAAGTACAACGCCACTCGCTGCTCCGGATCGAACGCAATCCCGACACACGCCAGACTGCAGCAGACCAGCGCTCCCAGCGGCACCCATGGATAACCCCGGACACGGAATTTCAAGTCGCGGATGTCACCGCCGTTGGCCACATAGTGACGGCGAAAAGCAATCTGGCTCGCAGCGATGCTCATCCAGACCACCACGACCGCCAATCCGGAGATCGACACCAGCGCCAGATAGATGGTGTCGGCGGCAAACACGCTGCTGAGCAACGAGGCCGCCCCACCCGCCATGCTGATGATAATCGCATTGAGCGGCGTGCCCATGCGCGTCAGCGCCGAGAATCGCTTGGGCAGGTGACCCTGGTCACTCAGCGTCCAGATCATCCGTGACGCGGCATACAAACCGGAGTTGGCGGCCGACAGCAAGGCACTGATGATCACGAAGTTCATGATGTCTGCCGAATAGGGAATCCCGATGTAGGTAAATACAGTGACGAATGGACTCTCTACCAGGCCGGCCTGCTCTCGGGGTAACAGCGTCGCCAGGACGAAAATGGTCCCCACGAAAAAGATCGCCAGGCGCAGCACCGTCGTGCGAATGGCACGCGGCACGTTACGCTGCGGGTCCTTGGTTTCCCCTGCGGCAATACCGATCAACTCAGTGCCGGAGAACGCAAAAGACACCGCCAATAACGTCATGGCTATCGGCATGACTCCGGTAGGAAAAAGTCCTTCGCGAGTGAAGTTGCTCAACCCGATACTGTGGCCCTGATCGATGTGCAGCAGACCGAGAATCGCGCCACCGCCGATCATCAGAAACACGATGACGGTCACCACTTTAACCAGAGACAACCAGAACTCGGTCTCAGCGAACAGGCGCACCGAAATCACATTGGTCAGGAACACCAGACCTGCAAACAACGCACTCCAGATCCATACCGGTGTATCCGGGAACCAACGCGCCATCAAGATACCGGCGGCGGTGAATTCAGAACCGATGGCCACCGTCCAGGTCAACCAATACAGCCAAGCGACGGTATAGCCGGTACCAGGCCCGAGAAAACGGGTGGCGTACGTACTGAATGAACCGGTTTCCGGCATCTGTACCGCCAGTTCGCCCAGGCACATCATCACCATGTAAACCATGAGCGCGCCGATGATGTAAGCGATCACCGCGCCCAAGGGACCGGCCTGGTTAACCGTGTACCCGGACGTGAGAAACAGTCCGGTACCGATGACGCCGCCTAATGCCAACATGACAATATGCCGTGTCTGCATTTCCTTTTTAAAACCGGAACGCGAATGAAGTTGTTCTTCTTTTATGGACATGATTGTTCTCATGAAAGTTATTAGGGCGCGAATTAACGTCTGCGATGACTGACTGGGCAGAGAAAAAACAGATCGCCACTAAGTTTTATTATTATTCCACTTCATGAACGCCCCACTCACATCCTTGCAGTGAGGTTTAACGCTAACGCTTCAGCTTGCAACTTCGGCGCAACTTTCATTGATTGAAAGCTGCGTATTTGATGGTGCGGGTTCGTTGCCCGCCCCCCTGACAAATGCGAACGCCTGTTTCAGGTCGTCGAGCAGATCGTCGGTGTCTTCAATGCCGACAGAGATCCGCACCAGCCCTTCGGAAATACCCAGGGCCAGGCGTTCCTCCAGCGTGTTCTCGACATGGCTGGTGGTGCGGGCCGGACCGTAGATGGTTTCCACCGCACCGAGATTGCCCGCGCAATGGGCGAATCGCAGTCGTGGCAAGAGCACCTTGACCGTGTCCATGCCGCCCGCCACGACAAAGCTGACGATGGCACCGAAGCCGGACATTTGCGCGCATGCCACGGCATGATTCGGATGGCCGGGCAAACCGGGATAATTGACCGACTCCACCAAGGGTTCGACGCAGAGGTACTCGGCCAGTGCGCGGGCACTGCGTTGCTGCTGACGCATGCGCAGCACCAGGGTTTTCATGCCGCGAATGATCATGTAGGCGGAGAACGGGTCGAGCGTCGCTCCGTTGATTTCCCGGTAATGACGCACCTTGGCCATCAGTGATTCACTACCGCACACCAGACCGCCAAGCACGTCGCCGTGGCCGCTGAGAAACTTGGTGGCACTGTGAATGACCACGTCCACACCCAGCGCCAGCGGGTTCTGATTCAATGGCGTGGCGAAGGTGTTATCCGCCACCACAATGGCGCCGACACGCTTGGCCGCAGCCACCAGACGCTCGATATCGAGTATTTTCAGCGTCGGGTTGGTTGGCGTTTCCAGATACACCAATTGGCAACCTTTGGCGATTTCGCGTTCGATTTCTTCGTGATCGAACGTCTCGCACAACGTCACGTTCACGCCGGTGCGTGGCAGGAATTCTTCGAAAATCTTGTTGGTGCCGCCATAGCTGTCCCTGGTCGAGACCACCCGATCGCCATGGGCCAGGAAGGTGTAGAGCACGCTGCTGATCGCCGCCATCCCGCTGCTGAAAGCCACGGCTGATTCGGCCAGTTCCAACTCGCGAATCTTTGCCTCGAGGGTCTCGACTGTCGGGTTGCTCATGCGGCTGTAAATAAAGCCGGGCGCCTTGCCCAACGCAACGTCGTACCAGACATCGATGTCGTCATAACCATAGGCGGCACTGACCACGATGGGCGTTTGAGTGGCGTTGTAGGGATGCCTGACCTGCTCCCCGCCCCACACGGCACGGGTTCCCGCACCTGCATTAACAAACCCTGCGTTGTCTGGTTTTTTATTCATAAAGACTACTCGCACTGAGGGTGGCGAATGTTGAGTCACTCACCGGATCTGGTGGCCAATATAGTGAAATGCGGCGCCGCCGAGAAACGATGTTATCGGTGCCAAAGGGCCGCTTTTTTTAATGGCTGCGATTGCGTTGAGCCAGGTCGATTGCAGCCTTTCACCACAAGGCGCAGTGCGGCGGCTGGAGCGAAACGATCTCTTTCACCGCCTGCTTGAGTTGAGCGCCATCGAAATTCGATACACCGACAACGTGAGTTTTTCCTTGATCGCGCGCGGCTGCCAAAACCCCGGCATCAACGGCGAGTGCAAAGTTTCCCGTGTCGATATCAGGCACGGAGGTGGCGCGATCAGGTATCTGGATTGTCGGACAAGCCGGGTAAGGTGGCGCAACTTTTCACTGCGGTGGCCACATCGCGGTGACAGAGCTTATAGAACAGTAGCGTTGAGGACTGTCGCTTTCAGGAGGGGCAACAGCAAGCCCCCATGATCGCCTCCCCCTCACTCAGAACGCTTGAATGTCGATCGCCAAAGAGTAAAAACAATGATTAGCCCGAGCTCCAAGGATTCGAGTGGCCAATTGGCGCAGGGCTTCAAGCCTCGTCACGTCACCATGCTGTCAATCGCCGGTATCATCGGCGCCGGTTTGTTCGTTGGCTCAGGACATGCCATTGCAGCTGCCGGCCCGGCCGTCCTGCTGGCCTATCTATTCTCCGGCCTGCTCGTCGTTCTGGTCATGCGCATGCTCGGTGAAATGGCGGTGGCCAACCCGGACACCGGTTCGTTCTCCACCTATGCCGATCAGGCCATCGGACGTTGGGCGGGCTTTACCATCGGTTGGCTGTACTGGTGGTTCTGGGTGCTGGTGATCCCTATTGAAGCATTGGCCGCCGGCCATGTGTTGAACCAGTGGTTTCCCCAGATCGATGCCTGGCTGTTCGCCCTGGTGTCGATCATTGCGTTGGTGATCACCAATCTGTTCAGTGTCTCCAAGTACGGCGAATTCGAATTCTGGTTCGCCATGGCCAAGGTGGTGGCGATCATCGGTTTCATCGGCGTGGGTTTTGCCGTGCTGATGGGCTGGGTGCCCGATCGGGAAGTCAGCGGATTGAGCGGACTGATGGCCGAGCATGGCGGATTTGCCCCCAACGGCTTGTCAGCGGTAGTCGGTGCCTTCATCACCATCATGTTCAGCTTCATTGGTACTGAAGCGGTCACCATCGCCGCCGCCGAATCCGACAACCCGTCGCAGAACATTGCCAAGGCCACGCGTTCGGTGATCTGGCGCATCGGCGTGTTCTACCTGTTGTCGATTTTCGTGGTCATCTCCGTGGTGCCCTGGAACGATCCTCTGTTGGCCTCGGTAGGTTCTTATCAGCGGGCCCTGGAAATCATGAACATTCCTCATGCCAAGTTCATGGTGGACGTAGTAGTACTGATCGCCGTGGCCAGTTGCATGAACTCCTCGATCTACATTGCCTCGCGAATGCTGTACTCGCTGGGCCGTCGGGGCGATGCGCCGAAAGCGCTGAAGGCGACCTCCTCCGAAGGCGTGCCGCGGGCAGCAGTCATCGCCAGCACCGTGCTGGGCGCAGCGATCACCGTGTGGAGCTACTTCATGCCCGCCGGGCTGTTTGACTTCCTGCTGGCCAGCTCCGGTGCGATTGCCTTGCTGGTGTACCTGGCCATTGCGGTGTCGCAGCTGCGTATGCGCCGGATGCTACGTCGGCAGAATGTCGAACTGGCCTTTCGCATGTGGCTATTCCCGTGGCTCACATGGCTGGTGATCGCGTTCATTTGCGCAGCGTTGGCGGTCATGATGATCACCCCGGAGCACCGTAGCGAAGTGAGCTCGACCATTGGCCTGGCGCTGGCGATTTCCTTTATCGGTCTTGTGACATCGCGTCAGCCTGCGCGGGATGCAAGGGCGACGTCGGTGGGCTAAAACCAAGGCGGTATTTGCGCCGAACCTGATACCCCCGCACGCCAAGGCTGGGGGTATTACAAGCTCCTGTGTCTCAGGCCGTAATCGCTCTTCGTGAGGACATGACCACGATGTCATCGAAATCCACCGTGTCCGACAGTACCCCTACAAAATCAGTTGGTTTTCTGCTGCTGGATAAATTCACACTGATTTCCCTGGCGTCAGCCGTAGAGCCACTGCGCATGGCCAATCAGTTGTCGGGGCGAGAGCTATATCGCTGGCATACGTTCAGCCCCGGTGGAGAGCCTGTCTGGGCCAGTGACGGCGTGCCGATCACGCCGGACGGTTCGTGGAGCAATCCATTAGTAGCGGACACTGTAATCGTGTGCGGCGGTGTTGGAATCCAGAGCGTGATTACCCGCGAGCACGTTACCTGGCTGCAAGCCCTGGCGCGTCAATCCAGACGGCTGGGAGGCGTGTGCACGGGCAGTTGGGCACTGGCCAAAGCCGGGCTGCTCGACGGTTATGAGTGCAGTGTGCACTGGGAGTTTCTGGCCGCCATGCAGGAAGCATTTCCGCGAGTCAGCATCAGTGCGAGTCTGTTCACCCTCGACCGAAACCGCTTCACAAGCTCCGGCGGAACGGCCCCTATGGACATGATGTTGCACCTGATCGGTCGCGATCATGGTCGTGAATTATCTGCTGCCATTTCGGAAATGTTTGTCTACGAGCGCATACGCAACGAACAGGACCATCAGCGCGTCCCCCTCAGACATGTGCTGGGAACTCAGCAGCCCAAGCTGCAGGAGATCGTTGCGTTGATGGAGGCCAACCTCGAGGAACCGCTCGACCTGGATAACCTTGCAGAATACGTTGATCTGTCACGTCGACAGCTAGAGCGGCTATTTCAGAAATACCTTCACTGTACGCCGTCGCGCTACTACATGAGGTTACGTCTTGTTCGAGCGCGACAACTGCTTAAGCAAACATCATTGTCGATCATTGAGTTGGCGTATGTATGCGGTTTCGTGTCCACACCCCACTTTTCCAAATGCTATCGCGAGTACTTTGGTGTTCCACCCAGCGACGAGCGTTCCGGCTCTGAAATGAGTCGCATAGCGGCAACGCTTGCGACTACGCAGCAGTCATCGACCAGACCACTGACAGCGCTCGACCAGGCACGAAACGAATCGACTTTTGCCAGTGTTCGAATGATTGATCGTTCCGATTTGGCGCAATCGTGCTGATCGGCCGTCCCTGCCGCCCCATTCATCCGCAGTGCATGGGTTTACTCAATAAGATCACGCAGGAGATTTGACGTGCACATTGGTGTTCCTCTCGAAACCCAGACCGGTGAAACACGGGTTGCTGCAACCCCGGAAACCATCAAGAAGCTGATCAGCCAGGGTCATAAGGTCACTGTACA
>NZ_JBFTOU010000026.1:0-84688 GCF_056398125.1 Pseudomonas sp. 05L36
GCCAAAGGGTTCAGCACCACGCAGGCACTGGTGATCTTGGCCCGCAAACTTGCCCGGATCGTATTTGCACTGCTGAAAGGGCAAGGCGAATACCAACCGAAAGCAGGTTGAGGGGTTCCCCTCAACCATAGAATCTCCCACAGGGGATTTGCTGAGTTTGGGGGGTTACTCGCAGACTTTGGCAATCGCCTCGGCCAGCAAATCCAAACGCGTAGCATCAATACCTGCGACGTTAGCCCGTCCCGAACTGACCATATACACGCTGTGGTTGTCCCGCAGGTTCTTCACTTGCTCAGGCGACAACCCGGTATAGGAGAACATCCCGCGTTGCACGCCAATGTGCGCGAAGCGCTCGCGCAAACCGTGAGGCTCCAGCGCTTCCACCAGACCGCTGCGCAGTTGGGCGATACGCAGGCGCATGGCTTCCACTTCGTCAGCCCAGAGGTTTTTCAGCTCCGGATCAGCGAGGATGGTCGCGACCACGGCCGCCCCGTGATCCGGCGGCGTCGACCACAGGTTGCGGGCAATGTTGGCCAGTTGGCTGCGAATGTCGGTGAGCTTGTCGGCGGTTTTCGCGCAGACAATCAGTGCGCCGGTGCGGTCGCGGTACAGGCCGAAGTTCTTCGAGCAAGAGCTGGTGATCAGCAGTTCCGGCAACTCGGCGGCGAACAGCCGGGTCGACCAGGCATCCTGCTCCAGGCCATCGCCGAATCCTTGATACGCGAAGTCGATCAATGGCAGCAGTTCGCGCTTGCGTACTACCTCCAGCACCCGCTGCCAGTCATCCTGGGACAGGTCGAAACCGGTCGGGTTGTGGCAGCAGGCGTGCAGCAAGACCACGTCACCCTTGGGCGCTTCATTGAGCGCCGCCAGCATGCCGTCGACGTCGAGACGGTTGTCACTGCCCACGTATGGGTAGTGGCTGACCTTGACCTTGGCTGCCGCGAAAATCGTTTCGTGGATCGGCCAGGTCGGGTTGCTCAGCCACACGCCGCGGCCCGGCAGGCATTGGGCGATAAAGTCCGCGCTCAGGCGCAGCGCACCCGTGCCACCCGGTGTCTGGGTGGCGCCGGCGCGTTGTGCGCTGATCAGCTTCGAGTCGGCGCCCAGCACCAGCTCATTGATCGCTTTGCCGAACGCCGGCTCGCCGTGACCGCCGATGTAGGTCTTGGTGGACTGACTGTCCACCAGACGTTGCTCGGCAAGCTTCACCGACTGGAGAATCGGCGTCAGGCCCTGGGCGTCTTTGTAGACGCCCACGCCCAAATCGAACTTGCGCGGGTTCGGGTCCTGCGCGTAGGCCTCCATCAGGCCGAGGATCGGGTCGCCAGGTACTCGACCGATGGCGTCGAAATGCATTATTTGCGGCCCTCGGCGTCCTTCGCCACTTCGTCAGTGCGCGCGGCCATGATGAAGTCGTTGCGGTGCAGACCCTTGATCGAGTGGCTCCACCAGGTCACGGTGACTTTGCCCCACTCGGTCAGCAGGCCCGGGTGATGGCCTTCGGCCTCGGAGATTTCACCGACGGCGTTGGTGAACGCCAGGGCGTGCTTGAAGTTCTTGAACAGGAAGACCTTTTCCAGCTGCATGATGCTGTCACGTACTTCGATGTTCCAGTCCGGGATCTGCTTGATCAGGATCGGCAGTTCTTCGTCGCTGACTTGTGGGGCGTCGGCGCGGCAGGCTTCGCAATGGGCTTGAGTTAATGCGGTCATGATGTGTTCCTGAAATCGAATGTTGGGAAATCGGCCCTCAGTGCTACCACGCTAATCCAAAGCGATGGTTTCTGACAGGCTCACTTGATTCTAAAAGCGGCGGATCACGCGGCTTTTGGTTTTGGCGGAAATTTCGGTGTGTGCAGACCCATCTGCATCGCTTGCTTGACCATGCCCATGATGTCTTCGTGAGCGAGGTCGAACAGACGCTTGAGATTTGGCAACGCGAAGTACAGTGGCTGCAAGATATCGATGCGGTAGGGCGTGCGCATGCATTCCAGCGGATCGAACGCCTGATGCTCAGGCTCGTCCGACAGGCAATACACGGTCTCTTTCGGAGAAGACAGAATGCCGCCGCCGTAGATGCGTTGGCCTTGCGGAGTGTCGACCAGGCCGAATTCGATGGTCATCCAGTACAGGCGCGCCAGGTACACACGTTCCTCCTTGGACGCCTTGAGGCCGAGTTTGCCGTAGGTGTGGGTGAATTCGGCGAACCACGGGTTGGTCAGCAGCGGGCAGTGACCGAAGATCTCGTGGAAAATGTCCGGCTCTTGCAGGTAGTCCAGTTCTTCGCGGGTACGAATGAAGGTCGCCACCGGAAACTGCTTGCTGGCCAGCAATTCGAAAAAGGTCTGGAAGGGAATCAGTGCGGGAACCCGGGCAACTTGCCAGCCGGTGGTTTCACCGAGGACCTTGTTGATTTCGCCGAGTTGAGGAATGCGGTCGTGGGGCAGACCGAGTTTTTCGATACCGTCCAGGTACTCCTGGCACGCACGCCCTTCGATCACTTTCAGTTGGCGAGTGATCAGCGTGTTCCACACCGCGTGTTCTTCGGCGGGGTAGTCGATAAAACCTTGCGCATCGGGCTCGCGAGCCACGTATTGCGTCTGCTTCATGCTGCTCTCCTGCTAGGGGATTTCGTTCTTGTTATGTACTGCTATGGACCTAGAAATACCCCAAGGATTGCACTGTTGCAGCAAGTGTCCGGCGTCATGCGTAGGAAAATTCCCCGATAATCGTAAAGTTTTCGTTACGTATTGGTCGTGATCGCGCAGTTATTGAGATTTCACGGTTTGAAAAATGCTTTGCCTGTCACATAATCTTGACGACTATCTGAGCGCCCACGCAGAAAAATCCCTGCCATTGGCCTCGTCCTTCACTGTTTGGGCCTTTATATGCGTATCAAAGTCCACTGCCAGAACCGCATCGGCATCCTGCGCGACATTCTCAATCTGCTGGTGGAGTACGGGATCAACGTGGCCCGCGGTGAGGTGGGTGGTGAGCATGGCAACGCCATCTACCTGCATTGCCCGAACCTGATCAACATTCAGTTCCAGGCCTTGCGTCCGAAGTTCGAAGCGATTGCCGGGGTGTTTGGCGTCAAGCGTGTAGGGCTGATGCCCAGCGAGCGTCGGCACATGGAGCTCAACGCTCTGCTCGGTGCGCTGGAGTTTCCGGTGCTGTCGATCGACATGGGCGGTTCCATCGTCGCGGCCAACCGGGCAGCGGCGCAGTTGCTCGGGGTGCGGGTCGACGAAGTGCCGGGGATTCCCCTGTCGCGCTACGCCGAGGATTTCGATTTGCCGGAACTGGTGCGCGCCAACAAGTCGCGGATCAACGGGCTGCGGGTCAAGGTCAAGGGTGACGTGTTCCTGGCCGACATCGCGCCGCTGCAATCGGAGCATGACGACAGCGAAGCCATGGCCGGTGCGGTGCTGACATTGCACCGCGCCGATCGGGTGGGCGAGCGCATCTACAACGTGCGCAAGCAGGAATTGCGTGGCTTCGACAGCATCTTCCAAAGCTCGAAAGTCATGGCTGCCGTAGTGCGCGAAGCGCGGCGCATGGCGCCACTCGATGCACCGCTATTGATAGAAGGCGAAACCGGCACCGGCAAAGAATTGTTGGCGCGGGCCTGCCATCTGGCCAGTCCTCGTGGGCAGTCGCCATTGATGGCGCTCAACTGCGCCGGCCTGCCCGAGTCCATGGCCGAGACGGAATTGTTCGGTTACGGCCCCGGTGCCTTCGAAGGGGCGCGGGCAGAAGGCAAGCTCGGGCTGCTGGAGCTGACGGCGGGCGGTACGCTGTTTCTCGATGGCGTCGGGGAAATGAGCCCGCGCTTGCAGGTGAAGTTGCTGCGCTTCCTGCAGGACGGTTGCTTCCGTCGTGTAGGCAGTGATGAAGAGGTCTACCTTGACGTGCGAGTGATCTGCGCGACCCAGGTCGACCTGTCCGAATTGTGCGCTCGCGGTGAGTTCCGCCAGGACCTCTATCACCGCTTGAATGTCTTGTCGCTGCACATCCCGCCGCTGCGCGAATGCCTCGACGGCTTGACGCCGCTGGTGGAGCACTTCCTCGATCAGGCCAGCCGGCAGATTGGTTGCCCGCTGCCCAAACTCGCCCCGGCGGCCATGGAGCGTCTCAGTCACTACCATTGGCCGGGTAACGTGCGGCAACTGGAGAACGTGCTGTTCCAGGCGGTTTCCCTGTGCGACGGCGGGACGGTCAAGGCCGAGCACATTCGTTTGCCGGACTATGGTGTGCGTCAGCCCCTTGGCGATTTTTCGCTGGAGGGTGGGTTGGACGAGATCGTCGGGCGTTTCGAGAAGGCGGTGCTGGAGCGGCTGTATTCCGAGCATCCGAGCAGCCGGCAGCTGGGCAAGCGGTTGGGGGTTTCGCATACCACCATTGCCAACAAGTTGCGTGAATATGAGGTGGGCAAGACTGAGTCATAGCTGAGGCCTGCTGCGTTTGTGCTGGCCTCATCGCGAGCAAGCTCGCTCCCACAGTGGTTCATCGGCGGACACACAATCTGTGATCACCAGTGACCCAGTGGGAGCGAGCTTGCTCGCGATGGCGGTTGTGGCCGTTGCCCACGGTCACACCTTGCCACCCACTGGCATGACACCGCCGGTTTTTCGTCTCTGATACAAATCACAAATCCCCTCTGAATCCCCAAAGTCCCCTGTTTGCCGGGCCTGGCGCCGCCAAAAACAAGTTGGTCTGCAAATTGCTTATGGCTCAGCAGTACAGCAGTGGGCGGCAAACGTCCGGCAGGCAGAGGAAAGAGTGTGGACAAGTACCTTTATGTGGCAATGACCGGCGCCAGCCAGAATGCACTGGCGCAAAAGGCGCATGCCAACAACCTCGCGAACATCTCCACCAACGGCTTCCAGAAAGACCTGGAGCAAGCTCGTTCAATGCCGGTGTTCGGTGACAGCTTTCCGGCGCGTGCGTTTGCCATGTCCGAACGCCCGGCCACCGATTTCTCCCCTGGCTCACTGGTGGAAACCGGCCGCGACCTCGACGTTGCCGTGCAAGGCAACGGCTGGATTGCCGTACAGAATCCCGATGGCGGTGAAAGCTATGTGCGCACCGGCAGCCTGAACGTTGACGCCCTGGGCGTGCTGCGCGCCGGCAACGGCATGCCGGTCATGGGCAATGGCGGGCCGATTGCGGTGCCGCCGGAGCAGCAGATCGAAGTCGGCGAGGACGGCACCATCAGCATCCGTGCGATGGGCGAAGGTCCCCGGGTGATGGCTGAAGTCGACCGCATCAAGCTGGTCAACCCGGACCTCAAGAACATGACCAAGGGCCTGGATGGTTCGATCCACACCAAGGACGGCGCGCCTGCGCAGGCCGATGCCGGCGTCAAGCTGGTGTCCGGGTTCCTCGAGTCGAGCAACGTCAATGCCGTGGAAGAGATGACCTCGGTTCTGGCTTTGTCCAAGCAGTTCGAGCTGCACATCAAGATGATGAACACCGCCAAAGACGATGACCAGGCCATGGCTCGGGTCTTGCAGATCAGCTAATTACCAGAACGTCGCGCCGTAAAACAGGCGCACGAGGAGAATCGAATGCTTCCGGCTCTATGGGTTGCCAAGACAGGCCTGTCCGCCCAGGACACCAACCTGACCACCATTTCCAACAACCTGGCCAACGTGTCGACCACGGGTTTCAAACGTGACCGCGCCGAGTTCCAGGACCTGCTCTACCAGATCAAGCGCCAGCCAGGCGCCCAGTCGACCCAGGACAGCGAACTGCCTTCGGGTCTGCAACTGGGTACCGGTGTGCGCATCGTCGGCACCCAGAAAAACTTCACCGCCGGCAGCCTGCAAACCACCGAGCAGCCACTGGACATGGCCATCGACGGTCGCGGTTTCTTCCAGATCCTGCAACCGGACGGCACCACGTCCTACACCCGTGACGGTACCTTCCACCTGGACTCCAACGGCCAGATCGTCAACGCCAGCGGCTTTGCCCTGGAGCCGGCGATTGTCATTCCGAACGACGCGCAGACCTTCACGGTCGGTCGCGACGGCACCGTGTCCATCACCATTGCCGGCAACCCGGCTGCCCAGGTGATCGGCAACCTGCAAACCGCCGACTTCATCAACCCGGCCGGCCTGCAGGCAGTAGGCAACAACCTGTTCCTGGAAACCGCCGCCAGTGGCGCGCCGCAAGTCGGCACTCCGGGCCTGAACGGTTTCGGCACCACGCTGCAGAACACCCTGGAAACGTCCAACGTCAGCACCGTTGAGGAGATGGTCAACATGATCACCACCCAGCGCGCCTACGAGATGAACTCCAAGGTGATCTCCACCGCCGACCAGATGCTCTCGTTCGTAACGCAGAATCTGTAATCAAGTCTATGTGCGGCCATGAGGCTGCCTGCAACACCGTGAGGTAGGGTCATGAATCGCTATGTATCTGTTCTGGCACTGAGTGGGATCACCGCGCTCGCAGGTTGCGTGCCTGCGACGCCCAAGCCCAATGACCCTTACTACGCGCCGGTGTTGCCGCGTACGCCATTACCGGCGGCGGCGAACAACGGCTCGATCTATCAGGCCGGTTTCGAACAGAACCTCTACAGTGACCGCAAGGCGTTCCGGATCGGTGACATCATCACCATCACCCTGAACGAAAGGACCCAGGCCAGCAAAAACGCCAACTCGCAAATTGGCAAGAACAGTAAGGCCAGCATCGGCCTGACCTCGCTGTTCGGCTCCACGCCCAACACCAACAATCCGTTTGGCAGTGGTGACCTGAGTCTGGACGCCAGCTATGAAGGCGACCGCGCGACCAAGGGCGACAGCAAGGCAGCCCAGGGCAACACCCTGACCGGCTCGATCACCGTGACCGTCGCCGACGTGTTGCCCAACGGCATCATCGCGGTACGCGGCGAGAAGTGGATGACCCTCAACACCGGCGATGAACTGGTGCGGATTGCCGGCCTTGTTCGCGCCGATGACATCTCTACCGACAACACCGTGTCGTCGACCCGTGTCGCCGATGCGCGCATCACCTACTCGGGCACCGGTTCGTTCGCCGATGCGAGTCAGCCAGGCTGGTTCGACCGTTTCTTCCTCAGTCCGCTGTTCCCTTTCTAGGTGGTCCGTTTGAATCTTAAACACCTCATGGTGGCCGCCTTGATGCTGTCCGCCGCGTTCAACGCGCACGCCGAGCGCCTGAAGGACATCGCCAGCATTTCCGGCGTGCGTTCCAACCAGTTGATCGGTTACGGCCTGGTGGTCGGGCTTAACGGCACCGGTGACCAGACGACGCAAACCCCGTTCACCCTGCAGACCTTCAACAACATGCTCTCGCAGTTCGGCATCAAGGTGCCGCCGGGTTCGGGCAACGTGCAGTTGAAGAACGTCGCGGCGGTGTCGATCAGTGCCGATTTGCCGGCGTTCGCCAAGCCGGGGCAGCAGGTCGACATCACCGTTTCGTCCATCGGTAACTCCAAGAGCTTGCGCGGCGGCACCTTGCTGCTGACACCGCTCAAGGGTATCGACGGCAATGTCTATGCGGTGGCTCAGGGCAACCTGGTAGTCGGTGGTTTCGATGCGGAAGGTCGCGACGGCTCGAAGATCACCGTCAACGTTCCGTCGGCCGGTCGCATCCCCGGTGGTGCCTCGGTGGAGCGTGCGGTGCCGAGCGGTTTCAACCAGGGCAACAGCCTGACGCTGAACCTCAACCGTTCCGACTTCACCACCGCCAAGCGCATCGTCGACAAGATCAACGACATGCTCGGCCCTGGCGTGGCCCAGGCCATCGACGGCGGTTCGATTCGCGTCACCGCGCCGCTCGATCCAAGTCAGCGTGTCGACTACCTGTCGATCCTGGAAAACCTTGAAGTCGATCCGGGCCAGGCGGTCGCGAAAGTCATCATCAACTCCCGTACCGGCACCATCGTGATCGGCCAGAACGTCAAGGTTTCCCCGGCCGCCGTGACCCACGGCAGTCTGACCGTGACCATCACCGAAGACCCGATCGTCAGCCAGCCCGGCCCTCTGTCCAATGGCACGACAGCAGTTGTGCCGCGTTCGAAGGTCAACGCCCAGCAGGAAGCCAAGCCGATGTTCAAGTTCGGCCCAGGCACCACCCTCGACGAGATCGTGCGGGCGGTGAACCAGGTCGGCGCGGCACCGGGAGACTTGATGGCCATCCTCGAAGCGCTGAAGCAGGCCGGCGCCCTGCAAGCCGACCTGATCGTGATCTGAGGACGGCCATCGTGGATATGCGCAAGAGCGGTCTGGTCAGCAGCAGCGATTCGGGCTCCTATTCGGACCTCAATCGTCTGAATCAGCTCAAGGTCGGCGACAAGAACAGCGACGGCAACATGCGCAAGGTGGCGCAGGAGTTCGAATCGCTGTTCCTCGGGGAAATGCTCAAGTCGATGCGCTCGGCCACCGAAGCATTGGGTCAGGACAATCCGATGAACACCCCGGCGGCCAAGCAGTACCAGGAAATGTACGACCAGCAGCTGGCCGTTTCCATGTCCCGCGAGGGCGGTGGTATCGGCCTGGCGGACGTGCTGATGCGCCAGATGTCGAAGAACAAACCCATGGCGCCGGGCGAGGCCGCCGCCGCGTCGGCTGCCAGGCAAGAAGCGGCGAAAGCGGCTGCACAAACGCCGCTGGCGGCTGGCACGGTTGCGCTCAACGGGCCGTTGTCGCGGGTCAACGGCCAGCGTCCGTTGTGGGCCTCGCGCTCGGTCCATGCCCAGCAAGAGGCGGGCGAGGGCGCTCATCGCAATGACATGGTGCTGATCAATCAGCGGCGCCTGGCATTGCCGCCGAAGCTGGCTGATCGTCTGTTGGCCGGGCTGGTGCCTTCGGCGACGACCGCCACTGCAACAGCCAACGCAACCCAATTGCCGCAGCGCACGACCACCACCGGTACCGGTCCGTTGTACAACGGCGACTGGCTGGCGAATGCGCAGCAGGCTTCCACTGGAGGCATGCAGATTTACGGTCGCGCCATGGCGCAGATTCCTCTGGCGCCACCGAAGAAGGCTTTCAGCTCCGCCGACGATTTCGTCAACACCATGTTGCCGATGGCCAAGGACGCGGCGGCCCGGATCGGTGTCGATCCACGTTACCTGGTGGCCCAGGCGGCCCTGGAAACGGGTTGGGGCAAGTCGGTCATGCGCCAGCAGGACGGCAGCAGCAGCCACAACCTGTTCGGCATCAAGGCCGGCAACAGCTGGCAGGGCAATTCGGCGCGGGCGATCACCAGCGAATTCCGCAACGGGCAGATGGTCAAGGAGACGGCCGAGTTCCGCTCCTACGATTCCTACAAGGACAGTTTCCATGACCTTGTGACTTTGCTGCAGACCAATAATCGCTATCAAGATGTCGTGAAGTCGGCCGATAACCCAGAACAGTTTGTACGCGAGTTGCAGAAGGCCGGTTACGCAACCGACCCGGACTACGCAAGCAAGATTTCGCAGATAGCCAAGCAGATGACGAGTTACCAGAACTACGCTGCGGCGGGCGTTTCCACCACGCCTTTATAGGCACAAGGTATAAGGTCTGAACCATGAGTTTGCTCAATATCGGGATGTCGGGGCTGAGTGCTGGCCATAACTCGTTGGTGACGACCGGCAACAACATTGCCAACGTCGACACCGCCGGGTACTCGCGCCAGCAATCTGTGCAGAGCACCAAAGGCTCGATTCAGTACGGCAACGTGTTCATCGGTACCGGCACAACGCTGGCCGATGTGCGTCGCGTGTATAACTCGTATCTCGATTCGCAGCTGCGTACCGCTACCTCGCTCGACAGCGAAGCTACGTCGTACAACGCACAGGCCACGCCGCTGGACGCCACGCTTTCCGATTCCAACACCGGGCTGACCGGTGTGCTGCAAAAATTCTTCACCTCGATGCAAGGCGTTTCGACCTCGGCCACCGACGACACGTCCCGCCAGTCGGTGCTGACCGGTGCCCAGGCCTTGTCCGCCCGCTTCAATTCGATTGCCAAGCAGTTGAACGACCAGAACACCAACCTGAACGGCAGCCTGGGCGACATGGCGGACCAGGTGAACAAGCTGTCCACCACGATTGCCACGCTTAACCAGAAGATTTCCGAGCTCTCCACCGGCACCAACCAGCCAAACGACCTGCTGGACTCGCGCAACGAAGCCGTGCGCCAACTGTCCGAGCTGGTCGGTACCCAGGTGGTCGAGCGCGGCAACAGCTACGACGTCTACATCGGCAGCGGCCAGCCACTGGTGGTCGGCAACACCACCAATACACTGCAAACCGTGCCAGGCAAGGACGATCCATCGCGCATGGCGCTACAGCTCAACCGTGGCTCCAGCACCATCGACGTCACCTCGGTGGTCAGCGGCGGTGAAATCGGCGGCCTGTTGACGTATCGCAAGGAAGTCCTCGACCCTTCGCTCAATGAGCTGGGGCGCGTGGCACTGGTGGTGGCCGACCAGATCAACAGCCAGCAGGCGCAAGGCATCGACAAGAACGGTGATTTCGGCGCGGCGATCTTCAACAACATCAACAGTGCCGCACTGGTCAGCCAGCGCAGCATTGCGGCGGCGGGCAACAGTGCCGGCTCCGGCAACCTGGATGTCACCATCAAGGATACCGGCAAGCTGACCACCAGCGACTATCAGGTGGCGTTCACCAGCGCCACCAACTACACCGTCAAGCGCTCGGACGGCACCGACATGGGCGCGTTCAGCACCACGACGACCCCGGCTCCGGTAATCGACGGTTTCAGCCTGAACCTGAACGGCGGTGCGCTGAGCGCCGGCGATTCGTTCAAGGTGACGCCGACCCGTGGCGCGGCGGCCGGTATCCAGACCGTGCTCACCGACCCGAAAAAAATCGCTGCCGCAGCCCCTTTGACCGGCGTGACCACTGCCAACAACACCGGCACCTACACCCAGCCGACGCTGACCAGCACCCTCGACATCTACAACCCGGCGGCCCAGGCGGAAATGCAGACCGCGCTCAAGAACTCGACGCCGGTCAAACTGGTGTTCGGCGCGGCCAGCGGCGGTAGCCAGAGCTACAACATGGTCGATGCCAAGGGCAATTCGATCGGCACCGGCACCATCGTTCCCGGCCAGAGCAACACCCTGAACCTGAAAGTGGGCATGCTCGATGCCAGCGGTGCTCCGGTCATGGACACCAGCGTCACGCCAGCCGTGCAGAAGACCTTCACCGTGCAGACCACGGTCGGCGCCACGCCAGCCAGCGGCGAAAGCTTCACCATCAACCTGACGGGCGCGGCGTCTTCGGACAACCGCAACGCTCAGGCGCTGGTCGGACTGCAAACCAGACAGACCGTAGACACCGGCACGGCGAGCAAGGGCATCAGCCTGACCGATGCCTACAACAAACTGGTGACCAACGTCGGCGCCAAGGCTGCCCAGGGCAAGTCCGACAGCGACGCCACCACGGCGATCCTGGACAACGCCAAAGGGGCACGGGATTCGAACTCCGGGGTCGACCTGGATGAAGAAACCGGCAACCTGGTCAAGTACCAGCAGTACTACACCGCGTCTTCGCAGATCATCAAGGCTGCGCAGGAAATTTTCACCACGCTGATCAACAGCCTTTAAGGAGTCGTAATTCATGCGCATTTCCACCGCCCAGTATTACGAAATCACCGCTGCCAACTACCAGCGCAACTTCAACAAGGCCATCGCGACCAGCAACGAAATCAGCAGCCAGATCCGCGTCAACACTGCCGCCGATGATCCGATCGGTGCCGGTCGTTTGCTGCAACTGGGTCAGCAGAGCGCGATGCTTGATCAGTACGGCACCAACATCAACACCACCAAGAGTGCGTTGAGCCTGCAGGAAACGACGCTCGACTCCATCGGTACCGCTTTGCAGCGCGCCAAGGAACTGGCCCTCGCCGCCAGCAATGGCATTGCCACCGACGCGGACCGCAAGGCCTATGCGTCGGAGCTGGGGCAGATACAGCAACAAGTGCTGGGCCTGATGAACTCCAGGGATGCCAACGGCAACTACGTGTTCTCCGGTTCGAAAACCGACACCGCGCCTTACTCGCAAAACTCGGACGGCACCTACAGCTACAACGGTGACCAGACCAGCATCGACCTTGGCATTGGCGATGGCATGACGGTCGGGACCAACACCACTGGCTGGAATGCGTTCCAGCAGACCATCAACACCAGTCGCACCCAGACCACCATGACCGCTCCGGCGGTGGATGATGGTCGCGTGGTGCTGTCCAACGGTACGGTCGGCACCAGCTCCACCTACAACGCGAAGTTCACTGGCGGCCAGCCCTACACCGTCAGTTTCCTCAGCAGCACCCAGTTGCAGATCACCGACTCGCTGGGCAACGACGTGACCGCCGAAGCCAGTCAGAACGGTCTGGTCAGTAACTCCAATGGCGCCAACCAGACGGTCAGTTTCCGTGGCGTCGACCTGAAGTTGAACATCAACCTCAAAACCGGTGATACCAATCCGGATGCGGTGATCGCCGGCCACAGTTTCAATCTGTCTTCCTCGTCGGACACCTTCAACACCTCACGCAGCGCCGGTAACCCGTCGACCGCGGTCATCACCGGTTCCACCGTGACCAACCCGACGGATTACACCAACGCCTTCCCGTCGGGCGGGGCGATCCTCAAGTTCACCAGTGCCAGCAATTTCGACCTGTATGCCGCGCCGATCACCGCCGACAGCAAACCGGTTTCGTCGGGCACAGTGGCGGGCGGCAACGCCACCGCAGCAGGCGTGACCTTTGCCCTGGGCGGTGGCGCCCCGGCGTCCGGCGACCAGTTCGTGATTCAGTCCAACAACCATCAGACCCAGAACGTGCTCGACACTCTCGGACAGATGATCACCGCGTTGAACACGCCGATCGATGGCGACCCGGTGGCCAAGCAGAAGTTGCTGGGCACCATGGAGTCGGGAATGGGCAACATCGACAGTGCGGCCAACCAGATCGGCTCGGCCATCACCACGATCGGTGCCCGCGGTCAGGCACTGGATAACCAGACCGCGACCAACGAGAGCCTGACCCTGGCGAACAGCGCCAGCCAGAAGTCGATTCGCGATTCGGACCCGGCTGAAGTCATGACTCGCCTGACCTTGCAGCAGACCATGTTGCAGGCGGCGCAGTTGGCGTTCAGCAAGATTTCTCAACTGGGCCTGTTCAACAAGATATGACCGTGGTCGGGCGCGCAGGCGCCCGATGGTCGTGCCCCTTCAGTATTTATCGTCTTTTTTGCGGTAACCAAGGGCTCGCTTTTCAGGGCGGGCTCGCGCCGCCTGTGAGCCCGCCGTGAATTCACTTCCGCTTGTCAGCCTGGTCATTCCCGCCTTCAATCCACGCTTTTTCGGTCGTGCCTTGCACACGGCTGTGAACCAGAGCTACGGCAACCTGGAGATCATCGTTTGCGATGACAGTCGCGGGCATGAGATCGAAGAGATCGTGGCTTCGGTGGTCGAGCAGGGCGCGACCGTACGTTATGTGCGAAATCCGCGAACCCTGGGGCTGGTGGGTAATCTGCAAGCCTGCCTGGAAGTGGCGCAAGGCGAGTACATCAAGTTTCTGTGTGATGACGATCAGTTGTTCTCGGCCTGCATCGAGCGTCAGGCCCAGGTGCTGATCGACTGTGCTGACGTCAATCTGGTCGTGGCCCAGCGTCTGCTCTGGGATGCCGACGACATGCCGCTGCCGTCGCGCCTGGAAAACACTCCGCTTTCCCCGGTGGGCGGGGTGTTCAAGGGCGAGGACCTGCTGGCGATCTTCGAAAACTTCCCGGTCAACATTCTCGGTGGCTTCAGCAACGCGATGTTCCGGCGGGCTGACGTGCTCGAACTGTTCCCGGCACTGACGCAGCCCGGCCATTGTTTCGTCGCGACCCTCGATTTTGCCTTGTACGTCTGCCTGATGCGGCGCGGCAATCTGGCGGTGTCCAATCATGTGCTCGGCGTCGAGCGCCTGTACCCCGAGCGTCTGAGCGGCCAGCAGTCGATGAAAGACGCGGCCGAAACCGAGCGGCAATGGCTGTCGCAGATGCTCAAGGCTCGTGGCGGCGAATCTGCGCCGGCCCAGGGTTGGGTGCGCTATGTGCCACTGACCAAAGTGGACGAGTCACCGCGGGTTTGGGAAGAGTTGCCGCTGAGCCGGACCCTGGGCACCAAGCAGACCACCCAGGATTGGCATGTCGGCATCGCCAGTGTCAGTTTCGCGCAACTGTATGCCCAGTGGCTGGCGTGCCGCACGCTCACCGACGGTCAGCGCGAGTTGCTGGCGGATACATTGGAGGCTTGGTCAACCCGACCCAAAATCGTTCCGGTCATCATCGATGAGCAAGGCAGCCGTTCGGCGCTGGAACTCACCCTGCAATCGCTGGCGGATCAGGATTACGCCCCTGAACTGACACTGGTGCTGTCGGCATCCTGCGCTGAGGCCGCGCTGGATGAGCGTGTGTTCCGCTTGCCGCTGCAGGACGATTGGCAGCAGCAGATCAACGCCCTGTTACCACAACTGGAAGGCACTGGCTGGTTCTATCTGCTGCGTGCCGGTGATCGTCTGGTGGCGCCGGCCTTGTTGGTCATGGCTGAACGAATTGCGTTGTCGCGCACGCTGACCTGCCTGTACAGCGACGAAGGTGGCTTGCATCAGGGGGAGTCGGCCGAGCCTGCATTCAAGCCAGACTTCAACCTGGACCTGATGCGCAGCTATCCCTACGTGGGGCGAGCGCTGGCGTTCGAGCGCGAGCAATTCCTGGCGCTGGGCGGGTTCGATTCGGTGTACGGCGAACTGGCGCCACACGATATGTTGTGGCGAATGGTCGAGAGTGCTGGCACGCATGTGGTCGGGCACATTTCAGAGGTGTTGCTGGAGTCGGCGTTCGACCTGGCCAAATGGCTGTCGCTGCCGCAAGTGATGGACACCAATCCGCGGTTACTCGAGGCACACTTGCAGCGCCTGGGTGTCGCCCACGACATTCGTGAGGGCAGTTCGGCGCTGCTCAATCGAGTCGACTATCAGCATGCTGATCGGCCGCTGGTGTCGATCGTGATCGTCAGCAAGGACCAGACCCTGGCATTGCAACGTTGTGTCGAGAGTCTGCTGGAGAAAACCGCCTACGGCGAATACGAGTTGCTGTTGGTGGACAACGGCAGCGAGAGCGTCGAGGCGTTCGACTGGTTCGCCGGCATGGCGCAATTGGGCAGCGGGCGGATCCGGGTACTGCGCTGCGAGTTGCAGGGTAATGCGGCGGCGCGTAATTTCGCCGCGCAGCAGGCCGCTGGCGAGTACGTGCTGATGCTCAACCCCTACACGGTGATAACCCAAGGTGAATGGCTGGGCGAGCTGCTCAATCATGCGCAACGTCCGGAAGTCGGCGTGGTAGGCGCCAAGCTGTTCAACCCCGATGGCCGCGTGCTGCATGCCGGCCTGATACTCGGGTTGCAAGGGCCGGCTGGCGTGCCGTTCCATGGTGAGTCGCTGCAGGCGGCGGGGTACATGTACCGCTTGCAGGTCGCTCACAATTTCAGTGCCGTCGGCGGCGATTGCCTGATGGTGCGCAAGTCTGTCTTTGATGCAGTCGGTGGCCTGGATGAGCAGGGCCTGGCGCAGTCCCTCAATGAGGTGGATCTGTGTTTGCGGGTTGGCCAGGAAGGTTATCTGGTGGTCTGGACGCCTCACGCGCAACTGGCGTTGGGCGCGCAGCCGGCGGTGGTTGCGCGAGAGGGTGACCAGGCTCGAAGCGAGCAGGAGCAGGAAGTTTTCTATAAGCGCTGGCTGCCGATCGTGGCCCGTGATCCGGCCTACAACACCAACCTGGCGTTGCAGGGATTGGGCGGGGCAAGCTTCAGTCTCGAGCCCGGCCTGCGATCCGGTTGGAGCCCGTTTTCCAGGGCGCAGCTGCCGAAGATTCTCGCGTTGCCGGTCAATGCGTCTGCCATCGGCCATTACCGGGTCACGCAACCGTTGATCGAGCTGGAGGCCGCCGGCAGGGCGCACGGGCGCATTCATTACAACCTGCCGACCATCATCGAAGTCGAGCGCCATTCGCCTGACGTGATCATCCTGCAGGGGCGCTATTCCGAAGGTCCGATCAACGAAATCCCGAGCCTGCAAAAATACTCCAGTGCGCGGCGTATCTATGAGCTGGATGACTTCGTGATCAACGTCCCGCACCGCAATGCGCATATCCGCAATATGCCGGGCAAGGATGAAATGGAAAAACTGGTGCGGCGCGCCATCGGCATGTGCGATCGCGTGGTGGTCTCCACCGAGCCGCTGGGTAACGCGCTGTCGGATATGCATCAGGACATTCGCGTGGTGCCCAACATGTTGGCGTCGCACTTGTGGACCGACCTGCGCAGTCAGCGCAGAACCTCGAAAAAGCCCCGGGTCGGCTGGGGCGGCGGCACCAGCCACCACGGTGACCTGGCAGTGATCGCCGATGTGGTTCGCGAACTGGCCAATGAAGTCGACTGGGTCTTCTTCGGCATGTGCCCGGACGATTTGCGCCCGTACATGCATGAGTTTCACGGGGTGATCGGGCTGGATGTGTACCCGGCCAAACTGGCCAGCCTGAACCTGGATCTGGCATTGGCGCCGTTGGAATTCCACATCTTCAACGACTGCAAGAGCAACCTGCGCCTGCTGGAGTATGGCGCTTGCGGTTACCCGGTAATTTGCACCGACACCGAAGCCTATCGCGGCTACCTGCCGTGCACCCGGATCAAGACCAACTCCACGGATGAATGGCTGCAAGCGATCCGCATGCACCTGGACGATCCGGACGCCAGCTATCGCATGGGCGATGAGTTGCGCGAGATCGTGCTGCGTGACTACGTGCTGCGCGGCGACAATTTGCGCTACTGGGAAAATGGCTGGCTGGCGGACTGACCGTTCGCGCATCGATCCCGACCAGGCAGGCGACGTTGAGTCGCCTGCCTTTTTTTTTGCTTGGACCGGTTTAGGCATGGCCTCCTGTGGGAGCTGGCCTGCCAGCGAAGGTCGTCAACGATAACGCGGCAAACATGAATAAACGCGGTCCCCTGTAGGAGCCGGCTTGCTGGCGATGGTCGCCTACGATAACGCGCAAAGCCTGAATAAACGCAGTCCCCTGTAGGAGCTGGCTTGCCAGCGATGGTCGCGAACGATAACGCGGGTAACATGGATAAACGCAGCGCACTCGACTCCATCGCCAGCAAGCCGGCTCCTACAGTCCCCCCCGCAGCGCATCGCCCGGTAGCGGATTGAAAGAGCTGGCGCGTTTCCTGCAAGTCCCCCTTATATCGCCATAAAACGAGCACTTCCGGTGAGTCCGGATGCGCCCTGAACGGCGGCAGGTTTAACCCGGATGGCCCGCAAAAGCTTGATACAGCTTGGCTGAGCCCTGCGACGAACAAGAGAGGAAGGGGATGAAGGCAGTTATTTTGGCGGGTGGCCTGGGTACGCGGATCAGCGAGGAGTCGCACCTCAAGCCCAAGCCGATGATCGAGGTCGGCGGCAAGCCAATTCTCTGGCACATCATGAAGCAGTACTCCGCTCACGGAATCCACGATTTCGTGATCTGCCTTGGCTACAAGGGCTATGCGATCAAGGACTTCTTCGCCAATTACTTTCTGCACACCTCCGACGTCACGTTCGACATGTGCAACAACCGCATGGATGTTCACCAGAACTACAGCGAGCCATGGCGCGTCACGCTGATCGACACCGGCGAAGAGACCATGACCGGCGGCCGTTTGCGCCGCGCCCGACGCTACCTCGAAGACGAACAGGCGTTCTGTTTTACCTATGGCGACGGCGTGTCGGACCTCAACATTGGCGCGTTGGTGGATTTCCATCTGCAGCACGGAAAACTGGCGACCGTCACCGCGGTACAACCACCCGGCCGCTACGGCGCGCTCAATCGCGATGGTGACAAGGTCCTGGGTTTCACCGAAAAACCTCGCGGCGATGGTGGCTGGATCAATGGCGGGTTCTTCGTCCTGTCGCCCAAGGTGCTGCCGTTGATCGACGGCGACGAGACCTCTTGGGAGTCCGGGCCGCTGGATGGTCTGGCCGAGCGCGGCGAACTCATGGCGTTCCAGCACGACGGTTTCTGGCAACCGATGGACACCCTGCGTGACAAAAACCACCTCGAGGCGTTGTGGCAGAGCGGGGAGGCCCCATGGAAGCAATGGGACTGAGCCCGCAATTCTGGCGCGGCAAGCGGGTGCTGGTCACCGGCCACACCGGTTTCAAGGGCAGTTGGCTGACGTTGTGGCTGCAAAGCCTGGGTGCCGAAGTCAGCGGGTTTTCCCTCGATCCGTCCACCGAGCCGAGCCTGTTCGAACTGGCCCGCGTTCACGAAGGCATCAATGATCAGCGCGGCGACTTGCGTGACCTCGGTGCTTTGCTGGAACTGATCGCCGAGACCCGGCCGGAAATCGTCCTGCACCTGGCGGCACAGCCGCTGGTGCGCGAAGGTTATCGCGACCCGTTGGGCACGTACTCCAGCAATGTCATGGGGACGCTCAACCTGCTCGAAGCGATCCGCCAGGTCGGCGGCGTGCGTGCTTGTGTGCTGGTGACCACCGACAAGGTCTACGCCAATCAGGAATGGCTGTGGCCGTACCGCGAAAACGAAGCGTTGGGCGGTCACGATCCCTACAGCAGCAGCAAGGCTTGCTGCGAATTGCTGGCGCAATCCTATGCCGCCTCGTTCTTTGCGCCGCAAAAGCACGCCGAGCACGGTCTGGCGCTGGCCACGGCCCGTGCCGGCAACGTACTCGGTGGTGGCGATTTCGCCCCGGAGCGGTTGATTCCCGACGTGCTGCGGGCGTGGTCGGCGGATGAGCCGGTGACCTTGCGCTATCCGCAGGCGGTGCGCCCATGGCAGCACGCGCTGGAACCGCTGGCCGGCTATCTGCAACTGGCGGCCGGTCTGTTTGAGCAGGGCCCGCAATTCGCTGGTGCGTGGAATTTCGGTCCCGGCGAAGCGGACATGTGCAGCGTCGGTGAAGTGGTCGAACTGCTCGCTAGCCGCTGGCCGCAGGCACGCGGGCTGCGCATCGAACCGAGCGATTTGCATGAGGCCGGCCTGCTGCGCCTGGACAGCAGCCGCGCCCGTCAATTGCTCGGCTGGCAACCGCGCTGGTCGTTGCAGCAGTGCCTGACCCAGACCCTGGATTGGCATCTGGCGTGGCAGAACGGCGATGACATGCGCGCCATCAGCCTGGCGCAATTGAACCTGTACCGAGGCGCGCTGTGAGTGAATTTCTGCTGAAGGCGTTGCCGCTGAGCGGTTTGTTCAGCGTGCAGCACAAACGCTTCGAGGACGAGCGCGGGCACTTTTCCCGGTTGTTTTGCGAAGGCAGCCTCGGTGCGTTTGGCCAGGCGTTTCATATCCGCCAGATCAATCACTCCTGCACCCGCGAACGCGGCAGCGTGCGTGGCCTGCATTACCAGAATGCCCGTGCGCCGGAAGCCAAATTGATCACCTGCCTGCGCGGTGAAGTCTGGGATGTCGCGGTGGATCTGCGTCCAGATTCCGAGACCTTCCTGCACTGGCACGCCGAACACCTGCGTGCCGGCGATGGCCGCAGCCTGTTGATTCCGGCCGGGTTCGCCCACGGCTTCCAGACCCTGAGCGCCGACGCCGAGCTGCTTTACCTGCACAGCAACGACTACACGCCGGAACACGAAGGCGGGTTGTCGGTGCTCGATCCACGGCTGGCGATTGCCTGGCCGTTGCCTGTCAATAATCTGTCGGTGCGCGATGCGAGTCATCGGGCGCTCGATGAACACTTTGCCGGAGTGCGTCTATGAACTGCCGTGGTTGCGCCACTGCGCTGACCCTGCCGCTGATCGACCTGGGCACCTCGCCACCATCCAACGCTTATGTGCGTGTCGACCAGCTGGAGCAGGCCGAACAATGGGTGCCACTGAAGGTTGCCGTGTGCCAGCAATGCTGGCTGGTGCAAACCGAGGATTACACCAGCGCCGACAGCCTGTTCGATGCCGAGTACGCCTATTTCAGTTCGTTCTCCAGCACCTGGCTGGCCCATGCCGAGCGCTATGTGGCCGAGATGGTCGAGCGCTTCGGCCTGAGCGCCGACAGCCGTGTGGTGGAAGTCGCGGCCAACGACGGTTACCTGTTGCAGTACGTGGCCGGGCGCGGCATCCCTTGCCTGGGCGTCGAGCCGACCCGCAGCACCGCGCAAGCGGCGCGGGAAAAAGGCCTGGAGATTCGTGAACTGTTTTTCGGTCGCGACACCGCCGCGCAGTTGAAAAGCGCAGGCTGGGGCGCCGACCTGATGGCTGCCAACAACGTGCTGGCGCATGTGCCGGACATCAATGATTTTCTCGGCGGTTTCGCGACCCTGCTCAAGCCGACGGGCGTGGCGACCTTCGAGTTCCCGCAGTTGCTGACCCTGATGGCCGGCCAGCAGTTCGACACGCTGTACCACGAACATTATTCCTACCTGTCGCTGACCGCTGTGCAGACCTTGTGCGAGCGCAATGGCCTGCAAGTGTTCGACGTCAGTCAGCTCTCGACCCATGGCGGTTCGTTGCGGGTGTTCGTCCAGCGGCTGGATGGCGAGCGTCGCGAAGTGCAACCGGCGGTCCGGCAACAATTGCAGGCGGAACTCGCCGCCGGGGTGAAAACCTCTGGGTTCTACGCGACCCTGGCGCCCGCCGCCGAGCGCATCAAGCATGACCTGCTGCGCTTCCTGTTGCAGGCCAAGGCCGATGGCAAGCGCGTGGTCGGCTACGGCGCCGCCGCCAAGGGCAATACCTTGCTCAACTACGCCGGGGTCAAGCCGGACCTGCTGGCCTGGGTGGCCGATGCCAATCCGCACAAGCAAGGCAAATACCTGCCCGGTAGCCGCATTCCGATCGTGTCGCCGGCACAGATCGACATCGAAAAACCGGACTACGTGCTGGTACTGCCGTGGAACCTGCTGGATGAGATCACCCAGGCCTTTGCCGGCATTCGTGCATGGGACGGTCGTTTTGTCATTGCCATTCCCGAGTTGATCATTCGATGAGCCGAATTCATTACACCAAACCCAGTGTCGGTGAGCTGGAAGCTGACTACGTACTCGATGCCGTCCGCCATGGTTGGGGAGAGCGCTGCTACGAATACCTGACGCGCTTCGAAAAGTCCTTTGCCGAGCACGTGGGTGCGACGTACGCGATTGCAACGTCCAGTTGCACCGGCGCGCTGCACATGGGCATGGCGGCGCTGGGCATCGGTGCCGGCGATGAAGTGATCCTCGCCGATACCAACTGGATCGCCTCGGCCGCGCCCATCACCTATCTGGGCGCGACGCCGGTGTTCGTCGACGTGCTGGCCGACAGCTGGTGCCTCGACCCGCAGCAGGTTCGCCAGGCGATCACCCCACGAACCAAAGCGATTCTGGCGGTGCACCTCTACGGCAATCTCTGCGACATGGATGCGTTGCTGGCCATCGGTCGCGAGTTTGGCCTGCCGGTCATCGAAGACGCCGCCGAGGCGATTGGCTCGCAGTGGCGCGGTCAGGCCGCCGGTTCCCTGGGCGCGTTCGGCGCGTTTTCCTTTCATGGCACCAAGACCATGACCACCGGCGAAGGCGGCATCTTCGTGACGTCGGACAAGGTTCTGTATGACCGTGTGCTGACCCTGTCCAACCATGGCCGCGTGGCCGGCAGCAGCAAACAGTTCTGGCCGGATTTCCTCGGTTTCAAATACAAGATGAGCAACCTGCAAGCCGCCGTCGGTTGCGCGCAGGTCGAGCGGATCGACGAGTTGATCGAGCGCAAGCGTGCGATCTTCGCCAACTACGCCGGCGCCCTGGCTGCATTGCCGGGCTTGTCCATGAACCCTGAACCGGAACACGCGCGCAACGGTTACTGGATGCCTACCGTGGTCTTTGACCGCGAGCTGGGGATCACGCGGGACATGTTGAGCGCCGCCTTCCAGGCCGCCGATATCGACGCGCGGGTGTTCTTCTGGCCGCTGTCGTCCTTGCCGATGTTCAGCCAACTGACGGCCGACTCACCCGTGGCGCATGCGCTGCCGGAACGCGCGATCAATCTGCCGAGTTACCACGACATGACCGATGACGATCAGCACCGGGTCATCGAGGTGCTGCGCGCGCTGGTACTCAAAAGGACCCGGCTATGAAGGTTTACCTGCTGGGGGCGGCCAATCCTGAAGCGGTACGGATGATCCTCACCCTGCAACGCAGCCAGCCGGACGTGCGGTTCGCCTTTCTCGATAACGATCCGGCGAAACAAGGCACGCTGTTTCATGGCGTGCCGGTGGTGGGTGGCACCGATAAGGTGGCCGAGCTGAAAGGCCCCGACACACGCTTTGTCAATTTGATCACTGGCAGCACGGCGCTGCGTTACCGGACCACCTGCGAGATCGTCGAGGCCGGTGGCAGCCTGGGTAACTTCATCCACCCGGGCATCGATCTGACGATGATCACGATGGGCGTCGGCACGTATCTGCAAGAGGGCGTGATCATGCAGGCGCAAGTCAGCCTGGGTGACAACACCAGTATCAGCGCCGGCAGCGTGGTCGGGCATGAAGGGCAGATCGGCCATTCGGTGTTCATGGCGCCGGGCGTCTGCATTGCCGGTTGTGTCGAGATCGGTGACGGCACCTTTATCGGCACCAACGCCACGATCCTGCCGCGATTGCGCATCGGTCGTTGGGTCACCATCGGTGCGGGCGCCGTGGTGACCAGAGACGTTCCAGACTATGCGGTTGTGGTGGGCAGCCCCGCCAGGACCATCAAGACCAATCCTGCTTCCTTTCAAGACGGTCGGGTTTTCAAGTAACCACCGCGACTAATTTCCGGAGAGTCTGTAATGAATCCTCATGAGCAGTTTCGTGAAGAAGTAAAAGACAACATCGAAGGCCTGCAACAGGACAAAGCCTTGCAAGCCACGTCGCTGGATTGGGTTGGCACGACCGCCAGACATAAGTACACCTACAACTTCAGCTGGATGGGCCGCCCGATCATTCAGTTCCCCCAGGACATGGTCGCCATGCAGGAGATCATCTGGGCGCTGCGGCCGGACATCATCGTCGAGACCGGTATCGCCCACGGCGGCTCGCTGGTGTTTTACGCCTCGATGCTGGAACTGATCGGCCACGGCGAAGTGCTGGGCGTCGACATCGATATCCGCCAGCACAACCGTGAGGCAATCGAAGCGCACCCGATGAGCAAGCGGATCCGGATGATCCAGGGTTCGAGTATCGATCCGGCGATTGTCGAACAGGTTCGCCAGCGCGTCGAAGGCAAGAAAGTGCTGGTGGTTCTGGACTCCAACCACACCCACGAGCATGTGCTTGAAGAACTGCGGGCCTATGCGCCGATGACCTCGGTAGGCAGTTACTGCGTGGTGATGGATACCGTGGTGGAAGACATGCCCGAAGACGCCTTCCCGGACCGCCCGTGGGGCAAGGGCGACAACCCGAAAACTGCGGTATGGGCCTATCTGGAAGAAAACCGCGATTTTGAAATCGACCAGGCCATTCACAGCAAGCTGCTGATCACCGTCGCGCCGGATGGCTATTTGCGTCGCGTGCGGTAATCGACAAGACATCGTTGGGTTTTTTCGGCGATACGCCGTTGTGGGGAAAGGTATGCAAGGCAAGAACAATTCTGGACACGGGTTGGCACTCAACGAACAGTTGACCGTGGTGCTGATGTCTCACGAGCGGCCGGCATTTTTGCGCCGGGCGGCACGTTTCTACAGTGGCTTGCCTTGCAGGATTCTGGTGCTGGACTCTTCGACCGAAGGCCAGCCAAGCCTGTCCGGGCAGTTTGAAAATGTGGATTACCAGCATGTCCCGCAGTTTGGCTACTGGGGCGTTCGCGCCAAGCTGGCTTTTGGCGTGGAGCAAGTGACCACGCCGTTCATGGTGTTCGCCGCCGACGATGACTTCCATGTACATGACGCCCTGCGCGCCGCCGTGGCATTCATGGAGGCCAATCCCGATTACGGCCTGTGCCACGGCTACAGCATGATGTACCTGTCGCAACCCAACAGCGTCAGCTACTTTCGGCGTGACAAGAAGGTCTGCGAGGACTATTCGTCCGAGAATGCCGAGGAGCGTGTACTGGATTACATGCACCAGTACCTGCCGCCTTTCTATGCCGTACAGCGTACCGACCTGGTACGTGACTGGTATCAGGTGATGCCTCAGGATACGTCCTTCCAATGGCAGGAAATCGGTCACACGTATTACATGCTGGCGCGGGGCAAGGCGCGGATTCTGCCGATCCCGTATGTCGTGCGGGAGATGAACTACGGGTATTCGGACCACAACACCGAGATCTTCCACACGCTGGCTCATACCGATGCCAAGACGGTCGCCGAGCGTGAAGCCTTTGCCGCGTTCCTCTTCGGGCTGCCGACTCAAGTTCAAGGCGAGAACCCGGAGCAAGGCAAACAGTTCGCGCTGCAAAGTTTTGAAGCCCTGGCCGATAGCTTGCGCACCGGTCGCGCACTGACCACCGAGCTGATTATCGAGTCCGCCTGGACGAGCGTCGAGAAAGGCCCGGAGCGCCGTTTCGGCCCTAAGCAATACGTCGAAATGCCGTTCTACAATCAGCAGTTTTTCGATCAGTTGACCCAGTTCGAATTCCTGTTGCACGCCATGCCGGCCGGTCGCGTTCAGTTGGCAGGCCTGGAGGGTATCTGGACCCGCCAGCAGAGCCTGATGCTGGCGCGTAACAATGACACGCCGGAAAGTGTGGTCGACCGTTTGTGGCAGGCCCACGACAGTAATGTGTTCAACCGCACGGTGGTCAAGCGTCTGGTGGCTCAGCTGGAACTGCTGGGCGAAGAAGAAGAGGCGCAGCCCCTGAACGACTGGGCTGCACGTCTTGACGCGGTGTCGGTCGAGGGCAACGGTGCGACGTTCGACAAGATGCTCTCCGGTCGTTTGCTCAAGTGGCTTGCGCCCCGTCAGCCCGATGCACTTGAGGCTGAGTCGATCGCCCAACACCTGGCGGCCAACGACGGTGGTCCACAGTTCGGGATCTTCCTGCTGGACCTGGATAACGATATCGACAAGCTGCAAGTCTCTCTCGACAGCCTGCTCGAAGGTCACAGCAAGGCGTTCAGGATTGTGGTCTTCACCACCGGTGAAGCACCGGCGGCGACCACGGCGCAGAACACCCTGCACTTTGTCCGGGTCACGCAAAGCAACTACGTCGACAAACTGAACCAGAGTGCTCGTCAATCGACGTGCGACTGGCTGCTGCTGGCTGAAGCCGGCGACGAGTTCACTGCCGGTGGCCTGTTGCGTGCCAGCCTGGAATTGCTGGTCGCCGCAGACTGCCGCGCCGTCGCCACCGACGAAATCCTGCGCACCGCCGAAGGCGCACTGGTGGACGTGTTCCGCCCTGGCTTCAATCTTGACTTGCTGCAAAGCCTGCCGGCCTTGATGGCGCGTCACTGGCTGATCCGCCGGGAAGTGTTCATTGAAGTCGGCGGCTACCAGCCTGACTTCAGCAAGGCCCTGGAATTCGACCTGCTGCTGCGCATCATCGAGCAGGGTGGCCTCAACGGGCTGGCCCACCTGGACGAGCCGTTGCTGATCAGCCAGGCACCGGTGCTGGAAGAAAACGCCGATGAGCGCCTGGCGTTGATGCGTCACCTGGGCAATCGTGGCTACAAGGCCAAGGTCACTTCGACGGTGCCGGGTACTTATCAGATCGACTACCGCCACACCGAGCGCCCGCTGGTGTCGATCATCCTGCCGGCCGGGGATGACCTGGCGGCCCTGCAACAGTGCCTGCAAGCGGTCTTGCTGCGTACCCGCTACATCCAGTACGAAGTGCTGATCGCGCTCAACCCCAATCAGTCGGCCGAGGTCAACGATTGGCTGGGTACTTACCAGCATCCGAAAGTCAGCGTGCTGCGTGCCGACCAGACCCTCAGCGACGCGGCGTTGTACAACGCGGCCAGCCAGCAGGCGCAGGGCGAGTACCTGGTGCTGTTGGCCGCCGACAGTGAAGTGGTCAACCCGAACTGGCTTGAGTCGCTGCTCAATCACGCCCAGCGTCCGGAAGTCGGCGTGGTCGGTCCCAAGTTGATCGACCGCGACGGCAAGGTCACCCAGGCCGGGCTGATTCTCGGCATGAACGGTGGTGTGGGCTCAGCCTTTGTCGGGGAAAAACACGACGCCGAAGGTTACCTGCACCGGTTGGCCCTGGAGCAGAACTACTCGGCGGTGTCGAAGGTGTGCCTGATGGTGCGCAAAGCGTTGTTCGACGAGCTGGACGGTCTCGATAGCGTGACCTTCGCCGACGGCTTGAGCGACGTCGATCTGTGCTTGCGGGCCGGTCAGGCCGGTTACCTCACCGTGTGGACGCCGCTGGTACAGGTCATTCATTCGGGTGCAGTGCCACAGGCGCCGCAGGCCCTCGATGCGCTGCGTCACAAGTGGGCGCCAGCCTTTGCCCAGGACCAGGCCTATAACGCCAACCTGGCCTTGAGCGGCAAGGGCTTTGCCCTGGGCGAAAGTGCTTCGGTGAACTGGGTGCAGATGCTCGGTTAGGCCCGGCGAAAAGGTATAAGGGATTCAAGGCATGTTCAACGGTAATTCGATTTTCATCGCAGGCCGGACCGGTTCGTTCGGGTGTCAGATCATCCGGGACGCGCTGGTGCGTGTCTGGTTGCCAGCATGATTCCTTACGCTCGGCAAAGCCTCGATCAGGCGGACATCGACGCCGTGGTCGGTGTATTGCAGTCTGACTGGCTGACCCAGGGGCCGACCATCGAGCGCTTCGAGCGAGCGATGGCCGAACGCTGCGAGGCCGGTTTTGCCGTGGCGGTGTGCAATGCCACGGCGGCCTTGCACATCGCTTGCCTGGCGGCGGGGCTCGGCCCGGGCGATCGGCTGTGGACGACACCGAATACCTTTCTCGCTTCGGCAAACTGTGGTCGCTACTGCGGTGCCGAGGTGGATTTTGTCGATATCGACCCGCTGACCTGGAACCTCGATGCCGCTGCGCTGGCCGTCAAGCTGGAGCAGGCCGAGCGTGAAGGCCGGCTGCCGAAAGTCCTGGTGGCGGTGGCGTTCTCCGGGCAGAGCTGCGACATGCGCAGGATCGCCGCCCTGGCCAGGCGCTATGGCATAACGGTGATCGAAGACGCGGCCCATGCCGCCGGTGCGTCCTACGCCGGGCGCCCGGTAGGCTGTGGCGAGTTTGCCGCGATGACTGTGTTCAGCTTCCATCCGGTGAAGATCATCACCAGTGCCGAGGGCGGCATGGTCATGACCAACAGCCCGGAGCTCGCCGAGCGTTTGCAACGCTTGCGCAGCCACGGCATGACCCGGGATCCGCAGCAAATGACCGGACCCAGCCACGGCCCCTGGTACTACGAACAGGTGGAGCTCGGTTTCAACTACCGCATTACCGACCTGCAGGCGGCCCTTGGTTTGTCGCAGTTGAACAAACTGGATGAGTTCATCGAGCGTCGGCGTGAACTGGCGGCGCGTTATGAGCGCTTGCTGGCGTATTTGCCGCTGACCTTGCCCGGTGCACAACCCGAGGCCGAGTCGTCATGGCATCTGTATGTGGTGCGCCTGCAACTCGATCAGATCAATCTCACGCATCGTGAGGTGTTCGAGGGCTTGCGAGCTGCCGGGGTCGGGGTGAACCTGCACTACATTCCCGTGCATTTGCAGCCTTACTATCGTGATCTCGGGTTCGCCGAAGGTGATTTTCCGCAGGCCGAACGTTACTACGCCGAAGCCATCAGCCTGCCGTTGTACCCGTTGCTCAGTGATGAAGAACAGGACTATGTGGTCGAGCAGATGCGGCAGATGATCGAAATAATCCAGCCATTGCGGCGGGTGGGAAATGTGTGATGCGTGAACTGACCGAGCAGGAAGCTTTCTGGCAGGGCGAATTCGGCAACCAGTACGTTGATCGCAATCTCGGACAGCCGCTGGTGGCCGCTAACCTGGCGTTGTTTGCCAAGGCGCTGACACGGGTCGGGCGCATCGACAGCCTGGTGGAACTGGGCACCAATGCCGGCAACAACCTGCAGGCACTGCGGCAGCTGTTGCCACGCTGCGAGTTGTTCGGCGTGGAGATCAATGCCAGTGCCTGTGCCGCGGCCCGGGCGTTGGGTATTGCACAGATCTGGCACGGTTCGCTGTTCGATTTCCCCCGGGAACGTACCTTCGACCTGACCCTGAGCAAAGGCGTGCTGATTCACCTGGCGCCGGAGTTGCTGCCGGCCGCGTACGCGCAACTGTATGAGCTGAGCCAGCGCTACATACTGATCGCCGAATACTACAACCCGGCGCCGGTCGAGGTCCCGTATCGTGGCAACAGCGGCAAGTTGTTCAAGCGCGATTTTGCCGGTGAAATGCTTGATCGCTATGACGACCTGCAACTGCTCGATTACGGTTTTGGCTACCACCGCGATCGGCAATTCCCGGTGGATGACATCACCTGGTTTGTCCTGGAAAAACGCCGTTGAACAACGTCGCCATCATCCCGGCCCGTGGTGGCAGCAAACGCATACCGCGCAAGAATCTCAAGCCGTTCGCCGGTGTGCCGATGATTGCCCGCTCGATTCAGGTCGCCCTGGAGTCCGGGTTGTTTTCCCGGGTGGTGGTCAGCACCGACGACGAAGAAATCGCCGGGCTGGCGCGGGACTGCGGCGCCCAGGTGCCCTTCATGCGCCCGGCGGCACTGGCCGATGACTTCACGGGTACCGCAGCGGTGATCGCCCATGCCCTGCAAGCACTGCGTGAGCAAGGGGAGACGTTTGATCGCGCCTGCTGCATCTACGCGACCGCGCCGTTGCTGCAATCGCGATTTCTTGCCCAGGGGCTGAACCTGCTGGAACAGCATCCCGACAAGTCGTTCGCCTTCTCGGTGTGCGACTTCGGTTTCCCGGTTCAGCGAGCCCTGACCCTTGATGATCACGGCGCATTGACGGCACTGTATCCGCAGTATCGTGATACCCGCTCCCAGGATTTGTCGATCGCCTATCAGGATGCCGGCCAGTTCTACTGGGGCCGCAGCGATGCGTGGCTGCGTGGCGAGGTGCTGTATTCACCGTACAGCCTGCCGGTTATCCTGCCGCGTCATCTGGTGCAGGACATCGACACACCGGAAGACTGGACGCGCGCGGAGTACCTGTATGCCGCGCTCAAAGCCGGAGGTGAGCTGAAATGAGAGTGCTGATTCGTTCCGACGCCTCGCCGACCATCGGCAGCGGCCACATCGCGCGCTGCCTGTGCCTGGCCCGCGTATTGCGCAGGCAGGGCAGTCACGTGGCTTTTGCCTGTCGCCTGTTACCGGGGCATCGAGTGGCGGCACTGCGGGCCGAAGGTTTCGAAACCTTCGCGCTGCCCGAGCGCTACACCGATGAAGACCCGCAGCAAGCCATCGAATCCATGCTGCCATGGCAGGCGGACATCGCCGCGCTCGAGCCGCTGCTGGAACACCAGCCGGCGTTCGACTGGATCATTGTCGACCACTACGGCCTCGATCATCACTGGCAGACGGCCGCCCGGCGCTTTTCGCCACGGATCGCCGTGGTGGATGACCTCGCCACGCGGACCTACAGCGCCGATTTGCTGCTGAACCAGAATCTTTCGGGTACGCCAGAAGCTTATGCGTCGTTGCTGGCGCCAGGCTGCCGGACATTGTTCGGCCCCCGGTTTGCCATGCTGCGCGACGAGTTCCGTTGCCCGGCCATCGAAATCAAGCCCCAGGCCCGGCATGTGCTGGTGAATTTCGGCGGTTTCGACGCAGCCATGCAGACCCATCATGCGATGCTGGCGCTGGCGGACTTTGCCGAGCTGGAAGTCGATTTTGTCGCCGGTGCGGGTAATCCGGCCTGGGCGCAGATGCAGGCGTTGGCGGCGAGTCGCCCGCATTGGCGCCTGCACAGTTTTGTCAGCGACTTTTATCGATTGATGACCGAAGCCGACCTGTTTGTCGGGGCGGGTGGCGGCACCAGTTGGGAGCGGGCGGCCATGGGGCTGCCGACGATTTGCATTGCCGTATCGAACAACCAGCAGGCCAACGGCGAGGTGATGGCGGCCGCGGGCGCCCATGTATTCATGGGGGCCCGCGAGCATGTCAGCGTCGAGCAGCTGCGCCTGGCCATTGGCTTTGTCGCGGGTAACCAGGGTTTGCGCCAGAGCCTGGCGCAACAATCTCGACTGTTGGTCGATGGTCGTGGCGCGCAGCGGGTAGCGGCGGCGCTGGCCGGCGCGGTGCTGAGGATGCGCCCGGCGACCCTGGGTGATGCGCAGCTGTTGTTCGAGGGGCGCAACACCGAGGCCGTGCGCCGCTCGTCGCTGGAGACCGGCGTGATCGAGTGGCCTGCGCATCAAAACTGGCTGACGGCGAGCCTGAGCAATCCCCGGCGGCTGTTGTTGATTGCCGAGGCCGATGACGGTCCGGTCGGTGTGCTGCGTTATGACCTGCGTGGCTTTACCGCCGAGGTGTCGATTTACCTGTTCGAAGGCCGGTTCGGCCTGGGCTGGGGCAGGGCGCTGCTGGACCGTGGAGAAAACTTTGTGAAGGCCCACTGGCCAGAACTTCAGTCACTCACGGCCCAGGTCTTGCCCGCTAACCAGCCGTCGCTGAAGGTCTTTCGCGAAGCCGGTTTTACCCAGAGTGCCTGCGCGTTCACGCGCGTATTGAAGGATCACACAGATGACTAGCTTCAAGATTGGCGAGCGCCTGATCGGTGCCGATGCGCCGCCTTTCATCATTGCCGAGATGAGCGGCAACCATAACCAGTCCCTGGACATGGCGCTGCAAATCGTCGAGGCCGCGGCCAAGGCCGGTGCCCATGCGTTGAAGCTGCAGACCTACACCGCCGACACCATGACCCTGGACCTGGCCGAAGGCGAGTTTTTCATCAAGGACCCCAACAGTCTGTGGGCCGGTACTTCGTTGTACGCGCTGTACGAGAAGGCCCACACGCCCTGGGAATGGCATGCGCCGATTTTCACTCGCGCCAAAGAACTGGGGCTGCTGGCGTTCTCCACGCCATTCGATGAGAGCGCCGTGGACTTTCTCGAAAGCCTCGACGTGCCGGCCTACAAGATCGCCAGTTTCGAAAACACCGACCTGCCGCTGATACGCCGGGTGGCCGCAACAGGCAAGCCGCTGATCATTTCCACCGGCATGGCCAGCATCGCCGAGCTCGATGAAACCGTGCGTGCCGCCCGCGAAGCCGGGTGCAAGGATCTGGTGCTGCTCAAATGCACCAGCACCTATCCGGCATCTCCCGCGAACAGCAATGTGCGCACGATCCCGCATTTGCGCGAATTGTTCGATTGCCAGGTGGGGCTGTCCGACCACTCCATGGGCGTCGGTGTGTCCGTGGCGGCGGTGGCACTGGGCGCAACGGTGGTGGAAAAGCATTTCACCCTCGAGCGTGCGGCCGGTGGCGTCGACGCCAGTTTCTCGCTGGAGCCCTCGGAGCTGGCCAGCCTGGTGATCGAAACCGAACGCGCCTGGCAAGCCATGGGGCACGTACATTACGGCGTCACCGAGGCGGAGCGCCAATCCCTGGTGTACCGTCGATCGTTGTATGTCACCCAGGACATGGCGGCTGGCGAGCCCTTCAATGCGACAAATCTGCGAGCCATCCGTCCGGGGCTCGGGCTGGCGCCCAAGCATGCGCAAAGCCTCCTGGAACGCCGTGCCCGTCAGGCTATCAAGCGTGGAACACCACTGGACTGGTCGTTGGTCGAATGACCCATTGCCGGGCTGATTCGGCAAAATAGCGTGACCTGCGAGTCATAACGGGCATCTTCACTGTATTGTATTGACCGGGAAGATGGCGCCTGACCCTTTATTGGGTTCAGTGATGGTCCTTTACGCTTCCCGGCCGTCGCCTTGGGGCGACAGAAATCCAGGTTTGTCGGCGCCCCTCGATTCCTGCGGGTGGTGGTATTGGGCTGTTTATTATTGGGAAGCCGTAATGATTGGCATAAAAAGCATTGCGAGCTACGTTCCTGTAGCCGGCGTGGACAATTACGCACAAGGTGCAAAATTCGAGAAGGATGAAGAATTCATCCTGGGCAAGATCGGTTCGGCTTTCCTGCCGCGCAAGGGCGTTGATCAGGAAACTTCCGATCTGTGCGTTGAAGCGGCCAATGCGCTGTTTGCCAGCAACCCTGATCTGAAACGTGAATCCATCGATGCGTTGATCGTCGTCACCCAGAACGGTGACGAAGAAGGCCTGCCGCATACCGCGGCCATCGTGCAGGACAAACTCGGCCTGCCGACCAGCGTCGCCGCGTTCGATATTTCCCTGGGCTGTTCCGGTTACGTCTACGGCATCTATGCGATCAAGGGCTTCATGGAGGCCGCTGGCCTGAAGAACGGCCTGCTGATCACTGCCGACCCGTATTCGAAGATCGTCGACCCGGAAGACCGTAACACCACCATGTTGTTCGGCGATGCAGCCACCGCGACCTGGATGGGCGAAAACCCGACCTGGGCACTGGGCAAGGCCAAGTTCGGCACCGATGGTTCCGGCGCTCCACATTTGAAAGTCACCGACGGCGTGTTCTTCATGAACGGTCGCCAGGTGTTCAACTTCGCACTGCTCAAGGTGCCGGCACATTTGCATGAGTTGCTCGGTGAGTCGCAATTGAGCGCGGATGACATCGACGCGTTCTGCATTCACCAGGGCAGTGCGGCGATTGTCGATGCGGTCGCGCGGCGCTTCGAAGAATGCCCGCAGAAGTTCATCAAGGACATGGTCGAGACCGGTAACACGGTGTCGTCGAGCATTCCATTGCTGCTGGAAAAGCATATTCTCGATTCCGAATGGAAGCGCGTTGCGCTCAGCGGTTTCGGTGTGGGGCTGTCATGGGGTTCGGCGATCATCTATCGCCCTTGAGTGAAAGTTTTTTAATAAAAAGGCCGGTACAAAAAAGCGCTCAAGGGTTAACCTTGAGCGCTTTTTTGCTTGTAGGGAATGCGAGGTAGCATGAGCGAATGCTTTGAAGACAATGCTCAGGTTATCCAGCGGCGCTGGCCGTCGCTGTATGCGCGATTGAATACGGAAGATCGCCTGACCGTCGATGTTGACCTGATCGAAGGACGAGACTCGACGTTGTGTGTGGGCGGCATCCAGCTCACCAGCCGCCATGATCGCCTGCGCGAGGCCCGTTTACAGGCTGCCAGTCTTGCGTTCGACAAGCCTCATCTGCACGTCTACGGCACCGGTTTTGGCGATTTGCCTTCGGTTTTGCTGGAGCGTGCCGGGCTTGAGAAACTCTATGTCCATATCCTCAACGGCGCGCTTTTCGCATTGGTGTTGCAGCTGATCGATCAGCGCCAGTGGCTGGGCGATCCGCGTGTGCAATTGCTGTATGCCGGCGATCTGTCGGACATCTGCACACCGTTCTTTGCATTGCCTGCCGAGATGCTGCTGGCGGATGACTTCAGTGCGAAGATTCGTGATCGCCTGGTCAGCGAAGTGCACTTGAGTTTCAACAATCGTGAGTTCGACCCGCAGTCTCCCGTCATTCAGCAGCGCTTGCAGGACACCCTTGAAGTGCTGCTGGCCGATGATGATGTGGCACAGCTGTTTGGCACGTGTTCCGAGCGTGAAATCTATGTGATCGCCACAGGGCCCAGCCTTGAAGGGAATTTCGAGCGTTTGGCAGCGGTGCGCAATCAAACGCCGCGACCGCTGTTCATCAGCGTAGATACCGCTTACCGGCCCCTTCGCGAGCACGGAATCAAGCCTGACCTGGTCGTGAGCATCGATCAGCGCATCAGCGTGCTGCACTTGCCGGGCGAGGGCTCCGAAGGCATTCCGCTGGTGTACTTGCCTTTGAGCGATCCACACATGCTGAAGGCCTGGAAAGGCAAGCGTTATGGCGGTTATTCCGCCAGCCCGATCTACGCTGCGTTGCGTGAGCAACAGCCGCGTGCGCAGCTCTACGTCAGTGGCAGCGTGATCCATCCTGCGGTCGATCTGGCGGTGAAGATGGGCGCGCAGCGCATCACGCTTTTCGGTGCGGATTTTTCCTTTCCGATGAACCGCACCCATACCGGTTGGAACGATGGTGACCTGGGGCCGCCAGTGAACCAGGCCAGGCACTGGGTGCACGATGGTCATGGGCAAAAGGTCAAGACGCAATTGAATTTCCGCAGTTACCTGTGCGAGCTCGAGCGTTACATTGCCAGGCATCCCGAGGTGCTTTTTTTCAATAGCAGTCGGGCAGGGGCGATGATTGCCGGTACGCAGTTCAATCAGGATTTCGTGCAATGAAGCCTCAAGTGAAAGGCATTGACGAGTACCGGCAGTGCGCAGGGCTTTTTCGCCTGGGACGTGATGTCGAAGCGGCATTGAACATGGTCGATCTGTTCGATGAGGCGCAGCGACTGTTTGCGCAGGCGCCCCAGGAGGTTCAGCAGGCGTGGGCTTTGATGCTCAGGCAAATGCTGGCCTGTCAGGAGCGCCAGGATTGGCTGGGGCTCGCCGACTTCATGGAATATGAGTTGATCGAGTTGCTCGAAAACCTGCCGGCTTGAGGGGTGGCGACAGCTTTGGCGCGGGCGTTTGTGGGCTGGACAGTTTTATGGCGTCATTTTTTCGCGGTTGAGGGGCGCTAAGCCCTTGTTTTCTCGGAGATGGCAGGGTGATGGCATTTTTTTTAAAAAAAGCCCTCAAGCAACCTGCCAACCCGACGATAACTATTACGAAGGTTCTCTAGGCCATACCCGGCGGTTGCCAGGGCCGGAAGCCGCAGTACCCAACCAACGAGGAATTCGTCATGGCTTTAACAGTAAACACCAACACCACGTCGTTGAACGTTCAGAAGAACCTGAACCGTGCTACCGACGCTCTGTCGACTTCGATGGCTCGCCTGTCTTCCGGCCTGAAAATCAACAGCGCCAAAGACGACGCCGCTGGCCTGCAGATCGCAACTCGCATGGCCGCACAGATTCGTGGTGGCAACCAGGCAGTGCAGAACGCCAACGACGGTATCTCCGTTGCCCAGACCGCTGAAGGCGCGCTGCAAGCTTCGACCGACATTCTGCAGCGTATGCGTGAACTGGCTGTTAAAGCACGTAACGGTACCAACAGCACTGCTGACCAGACCGCTACCAACTCCGAATTCGCTCAGATGTCTGACGAAATCACCCGTATCTCTGCCTCTACCAACCTGAACGGCAAAAACCTGCTGGACGGTTCGGCTGGCACCATGCAGCTGCAAGTTGGCGCCAACACTGGTTCGGCCAACCGCATCGACCTGGTACTGAGCTCCAAGTTCGACGCCGTATCCCTGTCCGTAGGCAGCGGTACTGTTGTTCTGACCGGTGCGACTTCCGCTACCCTGTCTGCCAACATCGACAACGCGATCACCGCGATCGACGCCGCTCTGGCATCGATCAACGCCACCCGCGCAAACCTGGGTGCTTCGCAGAACCGTCTGACCAGCACCATCTCCAACCTGCAGAACATCGTGGAAAACACCACTGCTGCACAAGGCCGTGTACAAGACACCGACTTCGCCGCAGAAACCGCGAACCTGACCAAGCAGCAAACCCTGCAACAGGCTTCTACCTCGGTTCTGGCTCAAGCCAACCAACTGCCTTCCGCTGTACTGAAGCTGCTTCAGTAATTTCGGAATAAGTTTGAGCGGGGGAGTGTGCTGGTCACGCTCTCTCGCTTTTTACGTTAAGAGGTGATGGACATGGAGATGAGCGTAAAGCTTGGCGTGTCTTATCCGGCTCCCCAGCCAGCGAGCACCGTTTCGGATAAAGCGCCGGAAAAGCCTGAAGCCGCCAGCGTGACTCCAGCGGCGGATAAGAAACCGGATGCGGATGACGTCCACCTGAAGCAGGCGGTGCAGCAGATCGAAAAGTTTGTACAGTCGATCAAGCGCAATCTGGAGTTCTCGATAGACGAGCAGTCCGGAAAGGTCGTCGTCAAAGTGATTGCAAGCGAAACGGGTGAAGTCGTGCGACAGATCCCCTCCGCAGAAGCCCTCAAGCTGGCAGAAAGCCTGAGCAATGCGAGTCACGTATTGTTCGACGCCAAAGTCTGATAGCTGGCATGAATAGTGTTTGTACGTTCTTGGGCGCAGGCATTGGTCAAAAGAGTGGCAGCAACCTGAAGGGAGACGAAAAATGGCAAGTCCAATTTTACCGGGTGCGGGCTTAGGCTCTGGCCTGGATATCGGTGCGATCGTCACTGCGCTGGTCAACGCCGACAAATCGGCGAAACAGACGCAGATCGATACTCAGACCAAAACCAACACGCTGAAGATTTCCGGTGTCGGTTCCCTGAAAAGCGCACTGACGGCCTTTCAGACGGCGCTGACCAATCTCGGTAGCAAGACCAATCCCGTGTTTGCGGGCTATACCGCCACTTCGGGTACCCCGTCGATTCTGGGTGCGACTTCCGACAACACCGCTGTTGCCGGTACCTACAGCGTTGTTGTGAATAACCTGGCCACCAGCTCGAAAGTCGCCAGTGCTTCTTTCGCCGGCGGTGCGGCCAGTGCCATTCCGAGTGGTACTTTGAAAATCAGTCAGAATGGCACTGATTACGATGTCACGATTCCAGCCAGTGCGACCCTGCAGAGCACCCGGGATGCCATCAACTCCGCGCAGGCGAGTAATGGTATTTCTGCCAACATCGTGACCGACAGCAGTGGTGCGTCGCGACTGGTGATCAGCTCCAGCAAGACCGGCGCGGGTTCCGACCTTACGGTCAGCGGTATCGTCGGTCTTGAAATCGACGGTACCCAAGCGATGGGCGCCAACCCTTCGGCTTCAAGTTCAGGGGCTGTCAACGGGGTTGCGGTGGATGCATCGCTGACCATCGATGGTCTGGCAGTGACCAGCAAGAGCAATACGGTAACCGGCGCAGTCAGCGGCCTGACCCTGAACCTGGCGTCGGTGAGTCCAGGTACGCCGCCGGCTGCGGCGACCGTCACCGTCGCGACCAATACCGCCGGTTTGCAAACCTCGATCCAGTCGTTCGTTGATTCCTACAACACCCTGATGAACACCATCAATTCCCTGTCCAAGGCGACCGCGGATGCCGATGGCAAACTGACGGTTCAGGCGGCGTTTACCGGCGACTCGATGTCGCGCACTCTGATCTCCGATATCCGCGGTGTGCTGACCGCTCCCGGGGCGGGCGGTCCATTGGCGGTGCTGTCGCAGATCGGCGTGCTGACGAACGAGAAAACCGGCAACCTGGCGTTCGATGCAACGGCGTTCAACAAGACGATGGCCATCAACGGCATGAGCGGCCAGGTGCAGCAGTTGTTCAACGGTAGCAATGCTACCAACGGCCTGCTGGCGCGCATGGGCACTGCAATCAAGCCCTATGTGCAGACGGGCGGGTTGCTTGACCAGCGCAATACCAACCTGCAGAGCCTGAGCAAGAACCTTTCAAACCAGCAGTCTGCGTTGGACTTGCGTGTCGCCAACATGACCAAGACGTTGACCGCCAAATACAACGCAATGGACCTGTTGGTCGGGCAAATGAAGGCGACGGCGACGAACATCACCTCGTTCTTCACTTCCTTGAACGCCCAGAAGTCCAACAGCTAGTCATGAGTTGACGAAAAAACCCGGCTACGCATTTTCGCGTGTGCCGGGTTTTTGTCTTTTGATCTAAAGTTTTCTGTCTTGCAGACGATACTCTGGCTATACGAGTCATTGTGGTAATGAGGTAGAACATGAATCCAATGTTAGCCCTTCGGCAGTATCAGAAAGTGGGGGCGCACGCCCAGACGTCCGAAGCAAGTCCGCATCGTTTGGTGCAGATGCTCATGGAAGGTGGCCTGGACCGGATCGCTCAGGCCAAAGGTGCCCTGGAGCGCAAGGACATTCCCGGCAAGTGTGTGTCGATCAGCAAGGCGATCGGCATCATCGGTGGCTTGCGTGAAGGCCTGGATCTTGAAAATTGCGCCGAAGCCGTGGGCGAACTCGACAGCCTTTACATCTACATGATGAAGCGCCTGGCCGAGGCGAACATCAGCAGCGACCCGAGGATTCTCGATGAGGTCGCGGGCTTGCTGCGCACGGTGAAAGAAGGCTGGGACGGCATTGCTGCGCCAGCTCCGCAGTTCTAGGGAGATCGCCATGAGTCTTGTATTGCAGCGAATAGAACAAACTCGCGAAGCGCTGGTCGGTGCTTTGGCCGAGCGCGACTGGGAGGCCATCGGTCAATTGGACCTGGATTGCCGTTCCTGCATGGAAGACGTCTTGAGCGAGGCTTCGCTGGACGAAGAAGTTCTGCGTAGCAATCTTGAGGAGTTGCTGTATGTCTACAAGCAGCTACTTGAGGTAGCGATGGGGGAGAGGCAGGCGATAGTCGATGAAATGTCTCAGATCCAGCAAGCGCGGAACGCGGCAAAGGTTTACCATCTGTTTGGTTAATTAACCCCAAGTTAATCCAGATATGTGCGCCATAAATTTGACTGTGCGCGGTTTTTTGACTTAACTAGTGGCTGGTTCCAGATTTCAGTCGTCTTCAGGCATAACATGCCTGCAAGCGTCTAGCTTGCCCCAGCATTTTGGGCATTGAGTTGACTAGGGAAGTTGCTATTGCATGTGGCGTGAAACCAAAATTCTGCTGATTGATGACGATAGCGTCCGCCGCCGCGACCTGGCGGTGATTTTGAATTTTCTCGGTGAAGAAAATTTACCCTGCGGTAGCCATGACTGGCAGCAGGCTGTCGGCTCTTTGTCGTCAAGTCGTGAAGTAATCTGTGTCCTCATCGGGACAGTCAATGCTCCTGGTTCACTTCTGGGCTTGTTAAAGACACTCTCGACATGGGATGAGTTCCTTCCGGTTTTGTTAATGGGCGATAATTCTTCCATTGACCTGCCGGAAGACCAGCGTCGGCGAGTGCTTTCGACTCTCGAAATGCCGCCCAGCTACAGCAAATTGCTCGATTCGCTGCACCGTGCCCAGGTCTATCGCGAGATGTACGACCAGGCCCGCGAGCGCGGTCGTCATCGCGAGCCTAATCTTTTCCGCAGTCTTGTCGGCACCAGCCGGGCGATCCAACACGTCCGCCAGATGATGCAGCAAGTCGCCGATACCGATGCCAGCGTGCTGATCCTCGGTGAGTCCGGCACCGGCAAGGAAGTGGTTGCGCGCAACCTGCATTACCATTCCAAGCGCCGCGAAGCGCCGTTCGTGCCGGTCAACTGCGGGGCGATCCCGGCCGAGTTGCTGGAAAGCGAATTGTTCGGCCATGAGAAGGGCGCCTTCACCGGGGCGATCACCAGTCGCGCCGGTCGATTCGAACTGGCCAACGGCGGCACCCTGTTCCTCGATGAAATCGGCGACATGCCGCTGCCGATGCAGGTCAAGTTGCTGCGCGTGTTGCAGGAGCGCACCTTCGAGCGCGTGGGCAGCAACAAGACCCAGAGCGTCGACGTGCGCATCATTGCGGCGACCCACAAGAATCTCGAAAGCATGATCGAGATCGGCACCTTCCGCGAAGACCTGTACTACCGCCTGAATGTGTTCCCGATCGAGATGGCGCCGCTGCGTGAGCGCGTCGAAGACATTCCGCTGCTGATGAACGAGTTGATCTCGCGCATGGAGCACGAGAAGCGCGGTTCGATCCGTTTCAACTCGGCGGCGATCATGTCGCTGTGCCGCCATGGCTGGCCGGGCAACGTCCGCGAACTGGCCAACCTGGTGGAGCGCATGGCGATCATGCATCCATACGGCGTGATCGGCGTGGTCGAGTTGCCGAAGAAATTCCGCTACGTCGACGATGAAGACGAGCAAATGGTCGACAGCCTGCGCAGCGATCTGGAAGAGCGCGTGGCCATCAACGGTCATACGCCGGACTTCACGGCCAACGCCATGTTGCCGCCGGAGGGTCTGGACCTGAAGGACTACCTCGGTGGTCTGGAGCAAGGCTTGATTCAGCAGGCGCTGGATGACGCCAATGGCATTGTGGCGCGCGCGGCCGAGCGGTTGCGTATCCGTCGTACCACGCTGGTGGAAAAGATGCGCAAGTACGGCATGAGTCGTCGTGATGGAGACGAACAGGCGGATGATTGACGCCTGTTTTTCAAGTCATTCATTTATAAGAAGTTTTTTTTAGGCACGGGTATTGCTACGTCCCTCGCAACGTTCCGTTTCACTGACGGTCAGCCAAGCGAGAGAGCACAATGCCCCAAGCCGCCCAGATGTCTCCTGTCCCTGATGTTTCGCGGCAGCCGTCGTCCGTAGAGCAGGCGAGTCGGCTGGGCCTTGAGCAGGCATTCGCACTGTTCAATCAGATGTCCACTCAGTTGACTGATTCCTACAGCATGCTTGAAGCCCGGGTCACCGAGCTCAAGGGTGAACTGGCGGTGGTCAGTGCCCAGCGCATGCAGGAGCTGGCGGAAAAGGAACGCCTGGCCAACCGTCTGCAAAACCTCCTTGATCTGTTACCCGGCGGTGTCATCGTCATTGACGCCCAGGGCATCGTGCGCGAAGCCAATCCGGCGGCGAGCGAGCTGCTGGGCCTGCCGCTGGAAGGTGAATTGTGGCGCTACGTCATTGCCCGCAGTTTTGCCCCGCGCGAAGACGATGGTCATGAAGTTTCGCTCAAGGACGGTCGGCGCCTGTCCATCGCCACGCGCTCGCTGGACGCCGAGCCGGGCCAGTTGGTGCTGCTCAATGACCTGACCGAAACCCGCCATCTGCAGGATCAACTGGCCCGTCATGAGCGTCTGTCGTCGCTGGGGCGCATGGTCGCTTCGTTGGCTCATCAGATACGCACACCGTTGTCCGCCGCGCTGCTGTATGCCAGTCACTTGACCGAGCAAGAGTTGCCGGTCACTACCCGGCAGCGCTTTGCCGGGCGCCTCAAGGAGCGCCTGCACGAGCTGGAGCACCAGGTGCGCGACATGTTGGTCTTCGCCCGTGGCGAGTTGCCGCTGACCGACCGCGTGACCCCCGGTCAACTGATGCAATCGTTGCAAGCGGCGGCGCTGACCCACGTACAGGATCTGCCGATCCGCTGGCAGTGCGACAGTCACTCGGGGGAGTTGCTGTGCAATCGCGACACCCTGGTCGGTGCGATCCTCAATCTGATCGAGAACGCCATCCAGGCCAGTGCCGGTCAATTGCGCCTCAAGATTCACCTCTACACCCGCGGCAACAACCTGCGCCTGTGCGTCAGTGACAGTGGCAGCGGTATCGATGCGGCCGTTCTGGCGCGATTGGGCGAACCCTTTTTTACCACCAAGAGCACCGGTACAGGTCTTGGCCTGACCGTGGTCAAGGCCGTGGCGCGTGCTCATCGGGGCGAATTGCAGCTGCGCTCGCGGCTCGGTCGCGGCACCTGCGCGCAGGTCATCCTGCCGTTGTTCAGCAGCGCTCAAGGCGCGGAGTGACGCCGATGGGTATCAAGGTTCTGCTGGTCGAGGACGACCGCGCTTTGCGCGAGGCACTGGCTGATACGCTGCTGCTCGCGGGGCATGATTACAAGGCGGTGGGGTCGGCAGAGGAGGCGTTGCTTGCCGTTGGCGGCGAGGCCTTCAGCCTGGTGATCAGTGACGTCAATATGCCGGGCATGGACGGCCACCAGTTGCTTGGCATGCTGCGAGCGCGGCAGCCGCAGTTGCCGGTGTTGCTGATGACGGCTCACGGTGCGGTCGAGCGCGCGGTCGATGCGATGCGCCAGGGGGCGGCGGACTATCTGGTCAAGCCATTCGAGCCCAAGGCGTTGCTCGATCTGGTGGGGCGTCATGCCCTGGGCAGTCTCGGCCTGACCGAGGGCGAAGGGCCGGTAGCGTTCGAGCCGGCGAGCGCGCAGTTGCTCGAGTTGGCGGCGCGGGTTGCACGCAGCGATTCCACGGTGTTGATCTCGGGCGAGTCGGGTACGGGCAAGGAAGTGCTGGCGCGTTATATTCATCAGCATTCTCATCGCGCCAATCAGCCGTTCATCGCGATCAACTGCGCAGCGATTCCGGACAACATGCTCGAAGCGACGTTGTTCGGTCACGAGAAGGGTTCCTTCACCGGCGCCATTGCCGCGCAAGCCGGCAAGTTCGAGCAGGCCGACGGCGGCACCATTTTGCTCGATGAAATTTCCGAAATGCCCCTGGGGCTCCAGGCCAAATTACTGCGTGTGCTGCAAGAGCGCGAGGTCGAAAGGGTTGGTGCGCGCAAACCGATCACGCTGGATATTCGCGTGGTCGCCACCACCAATCGCGACCTGGCGGGTGAAGTGGCGGCGGGGCGTTTCCGCGAGGACCTCTATTATCGCCTGTCGGTGTTTCCCCTGGCCTGGCGCCCGTTGCGCGAGCGTACCGCCGACATCCTGCCGCTGGCCGGGCGTCTGCTGGCCAGGCACGTCAATAAAATGAAGCATTCGCCTGCCAGGTTGTCGCCCGAAGCTCAGGCGTGCCTGATCGGTTATCCATGGCCGGGTAACGTTCGTGAGCTGGACAACGCGATTCAGCGTGCGCTGATTCTGCAGCAGGGTGGCTTGATCCAGCCGCAGGATTTCTGCCTCGCCGGGCCGGTGGCTTGCGCGCCACTGCCTGCGTTGGCGCAGGCAGTGGCGCGCCCCGTGGAAGTCGAGTCCGAGTCGGTCGGTGCGCTGGGCGATGACCTGCGTCGCCGTGAATTCCAGATGATCATCGATACCTTGCGCGCCGAGCGCGGTCGTCGCAAAGAGGCGGCCGAGCGCCTGGGTATCAGCCCGCGAACCCTGCGCTACAAGCTGGCGCAGATGCGCGATGCCGGCATGGATGTGGAGGCCTTTTTGTTCGCCACCTGATCCTGATTGTGTCCCTGTAGGAGCGAGCCCTGCTCGCGATGGACGTGAACGATAACGCTGGGAACCTGACACCCCGCGGTGTTCTCGGGTTCATCGCGAGCAGGCTCGCTCCTACAGGGGGGGCGGCGGCGATGAGAAGGGCTTTTGTGAAACAAGGCCATGGAGCTGGCACCCTTGTTGCTAACACCTCATTACCCGCCGAGTGAGTGTCAAAAAATTGCGGGTCGTCAAAGAGAGAGACCATGAGCCAAGGTATTGAATTCAATCGGTTGATGCTCGACATGCGCGCCATGCAAATGGATGCCATGTCTGCGCCGAAATCGACGGCCGTCCCTGAAGTGGCGGGCAGCAGCTTTTCCGACATGCTCGGCCAGGCCGTCAATAAAGTGAACGACACGCAACAGGCTTCCACTCAGTTGGCCAGCGCCTTCGAAATCGGCAAAAGCGGCGTCGACCTCACAGACGTGATGATTTCCTCGCAGAAGGCCAGTGTGTCATTCCAGGCATTGACCCAGGTGCGCAACAAGCTGGTTCAGGCTTACCAAGACATCATGCAGATGCCGGTTTAAAGGACGAGATTGAGTCATGGCAGAAGCAGTCGCCGATAATGTTCCGGCCAAGGCCACTCCAATAGACGGCAAGCCGCCGCTGTTCGGGTTGTCCTTCCTGGAAAACCTTTCCGAGATGACCATGTTGCGTCAGGTGGGCCTGCTGGTCGGCCTGGCAGCGAGCGTGGCGATTGGTTTTGCCGTGGTGTTGTGGTCCCAGCAACCGGACTACCGGCCTCTGTACGGCAGCCTTGCCGGCATGGACGCCAAGCAGGTCATGGAAACCCTGGCCTCCGCCGATATCCCGTACACCGTCGAACCCAATTCCGGTGCCTTGCTGGTCAAGGCCGATGACCTGTCCCGCGCGCGGCTCAAGCTTGCGGCCGCTGGTGTCACTCCCAGCGACGGTAACATCGGTTTTGAAATCCTCGACAAGGAGCAGGGACTGGGCACCAGCCAGTTCATGGAAGCGACCCGCTATCGTCGCGGCCTCGAAGGCGAACTGGCCCGGACCATTTCCAGCCTGAACAACGTCAAGGGTGCCCGCGTGCACCTGGCGATCCCGAAAAGTTCGGTGTTCGTACGCGACGAGCGCAAGCCGAGCGCTTCGGTTCTGGTTGAGCTCTATTCCGGTCGCTCCCTCGAACCCGGCCAGGTCGTGGCCATCATCAACCTGGTGGCGACCAGCGTTCCCGAACTCAGCAAGTCGCAGATCACCGTCGTCGACCAGAAGGGCACCCTGCTCTCGGATCAGGCGGAAAACTCCGAACTGACCATGGCCGGCAAGCAATTCGACTACAGCCGTCGCATGGAAAGCATGCTCACCCAGCGCGTGCACAATATCCTGCAGCCGGTGCTGGGCAACGACCGTTACAAGGCCGAAGTCTCGGCCGACGTGGATTTCAGTGCGGTCGAGTCGACTTCCGAGCAATTCAACCCGGATCAACCGGCGTTGCGCAGCGAGCAGTCGGTCAACGAGCAGCGTACCGCCAGCAACGGCCCGCAAGGTGTGCCGGGTGCCTTGAGCAACCAGCCGCCGTCGCCGGCCTCCGCGCCGCAAACCACCGGGGGTGCCACCGCGTCGGCCGGCATGGTGCAGCCAGGCCAGCCGCTGATCGATGCCAACGGCCAGCAAATCATGGACCCGGCCACCGGTCAGCCAATGCTCGCACCGTACCCGGCGGACAAGCGTTCACAATCGACCAGGAACTTCGAACTCGACCGTTCCATCAGCCACACCAAGCAGCAGCAGGGCCGATTGAATCGCCTGTCGGTGTCGGTGGTGGTCGATGATCAGGTCAAGATCAATCCGGCCAACGGCGAAACCACCCGTGCGCCCTGGAGCGCCGATGAATTGGCGCGCTTCACTCGCCTGGTGCAGGACGCGGTCGGCTTCGATGCCAGCCGTGGTGACAGCGTCAGCGTGATCAACATGCCGTTCTCCGCCGAGCGCGGTGAAGTGATTGCCGATATTGCGTTCTATTCCCAGCCGTGGTTCTGGGACATCGTCAAGCAAGTGCTGGGTGTGCTGTTCATTCTGGTGCTGGTGTTCGGTGTGCTGCGTCCGGTGCTCAACAACATCACCGGGGGCGGCAAGGGCAAGCAGCTGGCCGGTATCGGCAGCGACGTCGAGTTGGGCGGCATGGGCGGTCTGGATGGCGAGTTGGCCAACGACCGTGTCAGCCTCGGCGGTCCGCAAAGCATCCTGCTGCCGAGCCCGAGCGAAGGCTATGACGCTCAGTTGAACGCAATCAAGAGTCTGGTGGCAGAAGATCCGGGTCGTGTGGCCCAGGTCGTGAAAGAGTGGATTAACGCAGATGAGTGATAACCGAGCCGTTGCCGCCAAACTGTCCAAGGTCGACAAAGCCGCAATCCTGTTGTTGTCCCTGGGCTCCACCGACGCTGCCCAGGTGCTGCGCCACATGGGCCCCAAAGAGGTTCAGCGCGTGGGCGTGGCCATGGCCCAGATGGGTAATGTGCACCGCGAGCAGGTCGAGCAGGTGATGAGCGAGTTCGTCGATATCGTCGGCGACCAGACCAGCCTGGGCGTCGGCTCCGACGACTATGTGCGCAAGATGCTCACCCAGGCCCTGGGCGAAGACAAGGCCAACGGCCTGATCGATCGCATCCTGCTCGGTGGCAACACCAGCGGCCTCGACAGCCTGAAATGGATGGAGCCGCGCGCCGTCGCCGACGTGATCCGTTATGAGCACCCGCAGATCCAGGCAATCGTGGTGGCGTACCTCGATCCGGACCAGGCCGGTGAAGTGCTCGGCAACTTCGACCACAAGGTGCGACTGGACATCATTCTGCGGGTTTCCTCGCTGAACACCGTACAGCCAGCGGCCCTGAAGGAACTCAACCAGATTCTCGAGAAGCAGTTCTCCGGCAACTCGAACGCCTCACGCACCACCCTGGGTGGCATCAAGCGCGCAGCGGACATCATGAACTTCCTCGACAGCTCCATTGAAGGCCAGCTCATGGACTCGATTCGCGAAGTCGACGAAGACCTGTCCGGTCAGATCGAAGACCTCATGTTCGTCTTCAACAACCTGGCCGATGTCGACGACCGCGGGATCCAGGCGCTGCTCCGCGAGGTGTCCTCCGATGTGCTGGTGCTGGCCCTCAAGGGTTCGGACGAAGGCGTCAAGGAGAAGATCTTCAAGAACATGTCCAAGCGTGCCGCCGAACTGTTGCGCGACGACCTGGAAGCCAAGGGCCCGGTGCGCGTCAGCGACGTGGAAACCGCGCAGAAGGAAATCCTCACCATCGCCCGCCGTATGGCCGAAGCCGGAGAAATCGTTCTCGGCGGCAAGGGCGGCGAGGAAATGATCTAACACCATGGTCAAGAATGATGATGCACCCACTGACCTGATCCGGGCCAGGGATGTCGGTGGCTTCGAGTCCTGGGCGCTGCCCAGTTTCGACCCGCCGGAGCCGGAGCCTGAACCAACGCCTGAACCCGAGCCGCCGGAAATGGAGGAAGTGCCGCTGGAGGAAGTCCAGCCGCTGACCCTCGAAGAGCTCGAAAGCATTCGCCAGGAAGCCTACAACGAAGGCTTTGCGGTGGGTGAGAAGGAAGGTTTCCACAGCACCACGCTCAAGGTCCGCCAGGAAGCCGAGGTGGTCCTGGCCGCCAAGATTGCAGCGCTGGAGCAATTGATGAGCCATCTGTTCGAGCCCATCGCCGAGCAGGACACCCAGATCGAAAAAACCCTGGTCGACCTCGTGCAGCACATCACCAAACAGGTGATCCAGCGCGAACTGGCCATCGACTCCACGCAAATCGAACACGTCATGCGCGAGGCTCTAAAGCTCTTGCCGTTGGGCGTGGGCAATGTGCGGCTGTATATCAACCCGCAGGATTTCGAACAGGTCAAAGCCCTGCGCGAACGCCATGAAGAAACCTGGCGCATCGTCGAGGACGAGTCGTTGTTGCCCGGCGGTTGCCGGGTCGAGACAGAACACAGCCGCATCGACGCCACAGTCGAAACCCGTGTCGCGCAGGTGATGGACAAGCTGTTCGACCAGTTGCACGAACAGTCCTTGCACCCGGCCGCACCGGACTTGAGCCTGGAACTGCCGGTCGACAGCAAGCCTGCTGCCGCGCCAGTAGCGGATGTGCCTGATGCGCCTTGAGCGCACCAGCTTCGCCAGGCGCCTGGGCAGTTACGCCGAGGCGACTACGCTTGCCGGCGCGCCGATCCTTGAGGGCCGCTTGCTGCGCATGGTCGGCCTGACCCTCGAAGCCGAAGGTCTGCGCGCCGCCATGGGCAGTCGCTGCATGGTCATCAACGACGACAGCTATCACCCCGTGCAGGTCGAAGCCGAAGTGATGGGTTTCTCCGGCAGTAAAGTCTTTCTGATGCCGGTCGGCAGCGTCGCTGGCATCGCACCCGGTGCCCGCGTAGTTCCCTTGTCCGATACCGGGCGTTTGCCGATGGGCATGAGCATGCTCGGGCGGGTGCTGGATGGCGCCGGCCGTGCACTGGACGGCAAGGGCGGGATGAAGGCCGAAGACTGGGTGCCAATGGATGGCCCGACCATCAACCCGCTCAAGCGCGAACCGATCAGTGAACCGCTGGACGTGGGCATCCGTTGCATCAACGGCATGTTGACGGTCGGGCGCGGCCAGCGGCTGGGCCTGTTTGCCGGTACCGGTGTCGGTAAATCGGTGTTGCTGGGGATGATGACGCGCTTCACCGAGGCCGACATCATCGTCGTCGGGCTGATCGGTGAGCGAGGCCGTGAAGTTAAAGAGTTCATCGAGCACATCCTCGGTGAAGAGGGGCTCAAGCGTTCAGTGGTGGTGGCGTCCCCGGCGGACGATGCGCCGCTGATGCGGCTGCGCGCGGCGATGTATTGCACGCGCATCGCCGAGTATTTCCGCGACAAGGGCAAGAATGTCCTGTTGCTGATGGACTCCCTGACCCGTTTCGCCCAGGCCCAACGGGAAATCGCCCTGGCCATCGGCGAGCCGCCGGCGACCAAGGGCTATCCGCCGTCGGTATTCGCCAAGCTGCCGAAACTGGTGGAACGGGCCGGTAATGCGGAGAAGGGCGGTGGTTCGATCACCGCGTTCTACACCGTGCTGTCCGAAGGCGATGACCAACAGGACCCGATTGCCGACTCGGCACGGGGCGTGCTCGACGGGCACATCGTGCTGTCCCGGCGCCTGGCCGAAGAGGGGCATTACCCGGCCATCGATATTGAAGCGTCCATCAGTCGGGTGATGCCGGCGGTGGTCTCGTCGGAACACATGGCCCGTGCGCAATATTTCAAGCAATTGTGGTCGCGGTATCAGCAGAGTCGCGACCTGATCAGCGTCGGCGCCTATGTCGCCGGCGGAGATCGCGAGACCGATCTGGCGATTTCCCTGCAGCCGCAATTGGTCAAATACCTGCGTCAGGGTCTCAACGACAGCATCAGCCTGGGTGAAAGCGAAGCGTATCTCGCCTCGATCTTCGCGCCCGCGGCGGGCGGTTAAGCGATCATGGCCCTGAGTCGGGCAGGAAGGCTGGCGCCGGTGGTGGAAATGGCCGAAAAGGCCGAGAAAACCGCGGTCCAGCGCCTGGGGCACTTTCAGGGGCAAGTGCGTTTGGCACAAAGCAAACTCGCCGACCTTGAAGCCTTCCGTCTCGACTATCAGGAACAATGGATCGTACGCGGCAGCGGTGGCGTCTCGGGCCAATGGTTGCTGGGTTATCAGGGCTTTCTCGCGCAACTGGGCACGGCCATCGACCAGCAGCGGCAAAGCCTGGCCTGGCATCAGAACAACCTGAACAAGGCGCGGGAAACCTGGCAGCAGGCGTTTGCCCGGGTCGAAGGTTTGCGCAAGCTGGTTCAGCGCTATGCCGATGAGGCGCGGGCGCTTGAGGACCGGCGCGAACAGAAACTGCTGGATGAGTTGTCCCAGCGCTTGCCGCGTCAGGATCCGTATTAGAAGATCGCAGCCTGCGGCAGCTCCTACATGAGAATGCAATCCCCTGTAGGAGCTGCCGCAGGCTGCGATCTTTTGATCTTGCTCCTATTCCCACCAAGTGCTAAACCTTCTACACGTACGTTCTCCAAAGACAAGGAAGCCATTGAATGCCAGTCGTTACCGAAGTGTCCCCTGATGGGCAAAAGTTGACGATATCGGTCAAAGGACGATTCGATTTCGCCAAGCATCAGGAATTTCGTGAGTCCTATGAGCTCCCCGAGGGCAAAATGCCGAGTTCGATCGTGGTCGATTTGAAAGATGCGACCTACCTCGACAGCTCTGCGTTGGGCATGCTGCTGTTGCTGCGCGATCACGCCGGTGGCGACGACTCCGATGTGCGCGTCGTCAACAGCAATACCGACGTGCGCAAAATCCTCGCCATCTCCAACTTCGACAAGCTGTTCGACATCAGTTGATTGCCATGCAGCCACTGGAGCCGCTGAAGATCCTGATTGCCGAGGACAGCGCCGCCGATCGCCTGTTGCTGTCGAGCATCCTGCGCCGCCTGGGGCACGAAGTGCTGACGGCGGCCAACGGTGCCGAAGCGGTCGACACGTTTCGCCAGCAGCAACCACACCTGGTGTTGATGGACGCGATGATGCCGGTGATGGACGGCTTCGAGGCGGCCCGGCAAATCAAGGCCCTGGCCGGGGAAACCCTGGTGCCGATCATCTTCCTCACCTCGTTGTCCGAAAGCGAAGCCCTGGCCCGTTGCCTGGAAGTCGGCGGTGACGACTTTCTGGCGAAGCCCTACAACCAGGTGATTCTCGCCGCCAAGATCAAGGCGATGGATCGCTTGCGGCGCTTGCAGGAGACCGTGCTGCAACAGCGTGATCAGATCGCCCGGCACCACGACTACCTGCTCAACGAGCAGCGTGTGGCCAAGGCCGTTTTCGACAAGGTGGCGCACTCCGGCTGCCTGAATGCCGCTGCGAATATCCGTTATCTGCAATCGCCCTATGCGCTGTTCAACGGCGATCTGTTGCTGGCCGCGTTCACCCCGGCCGGCGACATGCACGTGCTGCTGGGCGACTTCACCGGCCACGGTCTGCCGGCGGCGGTGGGCGCCATGCCCCTGGCCGAAGTCTTCTACGGAATGACCGCCAAGGGCTATGGCCTGGCGGAAACCCTGCGCGAGATGAATGCCAAGCTCAAGCGCATTCTGCCGGTGGACATGTTCTGCTGTGCCACGTTGCTGTGTCTGAGTTTTCAGCGTCATTCAGTGGAGGTCTGGAACGGCGGCATGCCCGACGGTTATCTGCATTGCATTGCCAGTGGCGAGCGAACGCCTCTGCCGGCGCGGCACCTGCCTTTGGGGGTGCTGAGTCCGGAGTCCTTCGATGAGCGTACCGAGGTGTTTCCCATGGCGCTCGGGGATCGGGTTTTCCTGTTGTCCGATGGGGTGATCGACACCTGCGACGCCAATGACCAGTTGTTTGGCGTGCAGCGATTGCAGCAGGTGTTCGCCGCCAATCGCCAGCCGGATGCGCTGTTCGAAGAGATCGAGCATGCGCTGCGACAGTTTGGCGGTGAAGCGCGCGACGATGTCAGCATGGTCGAAATCAGCTTGCTGGAGCCGGCGCAGATCACGCCGCCGGCGTTGGTCTACTCCGACAGCGGCCAGTCGTGCCCGCTGGACTGGTCGGTGAGTTTCGAGTTTCGCGCCGCCACACTGAAGCGTTTCAACCCCTTGCCTTATCTGTTGCAATTGCTGCTTGAGGTCCATGGTCTGCGGGGCCAGAGCGGTGCGCTCTACAGTGTGCTGGCGGAACTCTATTCCAATGCGCTGGAGCATGGCGTGCTGGGGCTGGACTCGAGCCTCAAGCGCGATGCATCGGGTTTTGCGCGTTATTATCAGCAGCGTAATACCCGTCTGGACGAACTTCAGGAAGGCCATGTACGGTTGCATTTGCAGGTGACGCCAACAGACGACGGCGGTTGCCTGACCATTCACATCGAAGACAGCGGCAAGGGTTTCGATGTCGAGCGGGTGATGAAAAGACCTGTGGATGACATCCGCCTGTCGGGACGTGGAGTCAGTCTGATCCGCCAGTTGGGGCGTAATGCCCGCTGGACCGACGATGGTCGAAGTGCACGTGTGGAGTTTATCTGGAAGGCTGCGCAGTAATCCGCGCATTCTTGATCAAGGAGTGAGCAAATGAACGACAAAAACGACAAACATGTGGATCGCGGCGTGCTGAGTGCATTGCAGGAAGTGATGGAAGAGGGCTATGCGGATTTGCTGGATATCTTTCTTGCGGACTCCGAAGCGCGCATTAACGTCTTGCGAACGACTGACAGTACTGCACTGCTCGTTGCAACCGCCCATAGCTTCAAGGGCAGCAGCAGCAATATGGGTGCAGTCAGGCTGACCGAGCTCTGCCATCAACTTGAACAGCGGGCCAAAGATTTGCCATGTGCCGCCGTTCAGGAACTGGTCGGCGAAATCGACCGCGAATTCGCCGCTATCCGGCCTCTGTACGAAGCTGAACGACAGCGTTGCCCAGCGAAAATCTGAGCATGCGCTGCATTTTGTCTCCTTCGAGTGAAACTGGCTCGACCTTTGCATTTAACTCGTCCAACTGTACTTACGAGCCCCGTGCAGCGGAGACTGTTTCATGCCCGTTACCCCCAATATTCTGCTTCAGGCCTCCAGGCAGGCCAAGATTCAAGCGGCCTGCGCCAATCCTCCGGCGCTGACCGCTGAGCCTGGGGACAAGGCCGCAAGCTTCGCTCATGTCTATGCCAATCAGGCCCGGAACAAGCCCAATGCGTCGGCGGATGCCTCGGTCAAGCCGAGTCGCGAAAAAAGCTCCGATGTCGCCGGAGAAAAAGACGCTGGCGACGACAAGTCTGCCGCCGGGGAGCCGGTGGTTGCCGATGGCGGCAAATCCTTGCCTTCCGATACGCCGGTGCAGGCTGACGACAAGACCGCCGACAATGAGGCGTCAGATGTCGACCGTGCTCCGGTCGTCGATACCGCACCGCTCGATCCGGCGCTTGATCCCTCGTTGCAGCAAGCCGTACAGCCAGTAGTCACTGCGCCAGCGCCGGCAACACCTGCCGCGGCCAACATTGTGCCGCCAACGGTTGACACGCCGGTTGCCGCAGCAATCACCGTGACAGCCACACCGGCACAGGCTGCTGCTGACGGCGATTTCGATCCCGAGGCCGATCCGCTCGACGCCCTGCCAGCGTTACGCCTGGCAATGGAGCAGAGCGGTCACGTTTCGGCTTCCAGTCAGGCGCAGCCCAAGGCTGCGCCGACACAGGCACAAGCCCAGGCTGATGGTGAGCTGACACCGGCGCAAAACTTTGCCGCCGGCATGGCGACCCTGCTGGATGTTCAGGCCGACAAGAACAGCACCAGCCAAGGGGATGACAAGGCTTTCAGCGGGTTGCTCGATGACGGCCTGAAAGACCTCAAGTCCGCCAGCAGCGACACCCGTGTCGATGATTTCGCCAACCGTCTGGCCGCGCTGACCCAGGCGGCCACACCGAAGACCGCCAATGCCTTGCCGGTGAACCAGCCGATCGCCATGCATCAGAGCGGGTGGACCGAAGAGGTGGTGAACCGGGTCATGTACCTGTCCAGCGCCAGCCTCAAGGCGGCGGACATCCAGTTGCAGCCCGCTGAGCTCGGGCGCCTGGACATTCGGGTGAACATGGTTCCCGATCAACAGACCCAGGTTACGTTCATGAGTGCGCATCCGGGTGTCCGTGAGGCGCTGGATGGCCAGGTCCATCGCTTGCGCGACATGTTCGCGCAGCAGGGCATGGGGCAGGTCGATGTCAACGTGTCGGACCAGTCCCGTGGTTCGCACCAAGGGCAGGAACAGGCCCGGCAAAGCCAGAGCGGGCGGACCAATGCCAGCGGCGGTCGCCTCGATTCAATGGATGACGACGTGGCCCCGGGCGTCGCTGAAGTGGCTGCCAATACCACCCGCGTGATCGGCTCCAGTGTGGTCGATTACTACGCCTGATCAAAGCCATCACTCCAATCGTTCCCATGGCATGGGAACGAACCCTCTTAGGAGCGAGCTTGCTCGCGATGGAGTTAAACGATGACGAGGGCCATCTGAATAAACGCGGCGCTCTCACGTCTTTCGCGAGCAGGCTCGCTCCTACATGGCATAACACTTGCTCTTGCCTTGCCGTGCGACTGTGAAAACCCGATTAGTGACGGATTATTGGCATGGCGAAGAGCGACGCAGCAGTAAAAGACCCCGCAACCAAAGGCAAACTCAAGCTGATTATCGTGATCGTGGTGGCCCTGCTGCTGGCGATCGGTGTGTCCGTGGGGGCGACCTGGTACTTCATGCACAGCGCTCAGAGCAAGCCTGCCGCCGCCGAGGCGCAAGTCGCTGCCGTCGGCAAACAGCCAGCGATTTTCGAGTCGATGGCGCCGGCCTTCGTGGCCAACTTCAACCAGAACGGTCGCCAGCGCTACATGCAAGTGAGCATCACCATGCTCGGTCGCAATCAGGCGGATCTGGATGCGCTCAAGGTCCACATGCCGGTGATCCGCAATAACCTGGTCATGCTGTTCTCCGGGCAGGACTTCGCGACTCTCGCCTCGCCGGTCGGCCAGGAAATGCTGCGGCAGAAAGCCACCGCCAGCGTCCAGGAAGTGGCGCAGAAAGAGCTCGGCAAAGTGGTGATCGAACAGTTGCTTTTCACTAATTTCGTACTGCAGTAGGAACACGACATGGCCGTGCAGGACCTGCTGTCCCAGGATGAGATCGACGCGCTGTTGCATGGCGTCGACGATGGTCTGGTACAGACCGAAAACGCTGCCGAACCCGGCACCGTCAAAAGCTATGACCTGACCAGCCAGGATCGCATCGTCCGTGGACGCATGCCGACCCTGGAAATGATCAACGAGCGTTTCGCCCGCTATACCCGCATCAGCATGTTCAACATGCTGCGTCGCTCGGCGGACGTGGCGGTCGGCGGCGTGCAGGTGATGAAGTTCGGCGAATACGTGCACTCGCTGTATGTGCCGACCAGTCTCAACCTGGTCAAGATCAAACCCCTGCGCGGCACCGCGCTGTTCATCCTCGACGCCAAGCTGGTGTTCAAGCTGGTGGACAACTTCTTCGGCGGTGACGGCCGGCACGCCAAGATCGAAGGGCGTGAATTCACCCCGACCGAACTGCGTGTGGTGCGCATGGTGCTGGAGCAGGCGTTCGTCGATTTGAAGGAAGCCTGGCAGGCGATCATGGAAGTCAACTTCGAGTACATCAACTCGGAAGTGAACCCGGCCATGGCCAACATCGTCGGCCCGAGCGAGGCCATTGTGGTGTCGACCTTCCACATCGAACTCGATGGCGGTGGCGGCGACCTGCACGTGACCATGCCGTACTCGATGATCGAGCCGGTGCGCGAAATGCTCGACGCCGGCTTCCAGTCGGACCTCGACGACCAGGACGAGCGCTGGGTCAACGCCCTGCGCCAGGACGTGCTGGACGTCGACGTGCCGATCGGTGCCACGGTGGCCCGTCGTCAGTTGCGCCTGCGCGACATCCTGCACATGCAACCGGGGGATGTGATCCCGGTCGAGATGCCGGAAGAAATGATCATGCGCGCCAACGGCGTGCCGGCCTTCAAGGTCAAGATGGGCTCGCACAAGGGCAACCTGGCGTTGCAAGTGATCGAGCCGATCGAGCGCCGTTGACCGGCGCTCGTACCCATTCGCGATTAACCGAATTCTGAATTTTTGCTCGCCGAGGACACTGACAATATGAACATGCAGGACGATCAGGCACTGGCCGATGAATGGGCTGCGGCCCTGGAAGAAACCGGCGATGCCGGGCAGGCCGACATCGACGCTTTGCTGGCCGCTGACTCCGGCAGCTCCGCGTCCAACCGCCTGCCAATGGAAGAGTTCGGCAGCGTGCCGAAAAACAACGATCCGGTCAGCCTCGAAGGCCCGAACCTGGACGTGATCCTCGATATCCCGGTGTCGATTTCCATGGAAGTGGGCAGCACCGACATCAACATCCGCAACCTGCTGCAACTGAACCAGGGTTCGGTGATCGAGCTCGATCGCCTGGCTGGCGAGCCGCTGGACGTGCTGGTCAACGGCACGCTCATCGCCCACGGCGAAGTGGTGGTGGTCAACGAGAAGTTCGGCATCCGCCTGACGGACGTGATCAGCCCAAGCGAACGCATCAAGAAGCTGCGCTGAGTGAAAAAGGTTCTGGGATTTGTGCTGGCGATGCCGTTCAGCGTGCTGGCGGCCGAACCGGTCGCAACGGCGACCACGGCTGCTGCGCCGGCGGTGAGCAGTGGTGTGGCTGGGCAACTGACGCAACTGGTGTTCGGCTTGCTGCTGGTGCTGGGGCTGATCTTTCTCCTCGCCTGGTTGCTGCGTCGGGTCCAGCAGGCCGGTCCGGCCGGCAAGGGGCAGGTGATCGAGATTGTCGGCTCCCGCGCGCTGGGGCCGCGCGACCGGCTGATGCTGGTGCAGGTCGGCAACGAGCAGATTCTGCTCGGCCTGAGCCCCGGCAACATTGCTGCGCTGCATGTGCTCAAGGAGCCGGTGCAAGTGCCGAGTACCGAGAAGCCGACGCCGGAATTTGCCCAGCGCCTGTTGGAGATGCTGGGTAAAGATCAGAAGGATAAGAAGTAATGGGTGCGCTACGCATCGTCTTGACGCTGGCCCTGATGCTGGCCGCGCCACTGGCATTCGGCGCCGATCCGCTGTCGATCCCGGCCATCACCCTGGGCACCAATGCGCAGGGGGCGCAGGAGTACTCGGTCAGCCTGCAAATCCTGCTGATCATGACCGCGCTGAGTTTTATCCCGGCGTTTGTCATGCTGATGACCAGTTTCACCCGGATCATCATTGTCTTCTCGATCCTGCGCCAGGCCCTGGGCTTGCAGCAGACACCGTCGAATCAGATCCTTACCGGCATGGCGCTGTTCCTGACCCTGTTCATCATGGCGCCAGTATTCGACCGGGTGAACCAGGACGCCTTGCAGCCGTATCTGGCGGAAAAACTGACGGCCCAGGATGCGGTCGCCAAGGCGCAGGTGCCGATCAAGAACTTCATGCTCGCCCAGACCCGCACCAGCGATCTGGAGCTGTTCATGCGCCTGTCCAAGCGCACTGACATCGCGACGCCGGATCAGGCGCCGCTGACCATCCTGGTACCGGCCTTCGTGACCTCCGAGCTGAAAACGGCGTTCCAGATCGGCTTCATGATCTTCATTCCGTTCCTGATCATCGACCTGGTCGTGGCCAGTGTGTTGATGGCCATGGGGATGATGATGCTCTCGCCGCTGATCATTTCCCTGCCGTTCAAGATCATGTTGTTCGTGCTGGTGGATGGCTGGGCGCTGATCATCGGCACGCTGGCCAGCAGCTTCGGCGGTGTCTCGCCATGACGCCGGAAGTCGCAGTCGACATCTTTCGCGAAGCACTGTGGCTGACCACCATGATGGTGGCGATCCTGGTGATTCCAAGTTTGCTGGTGGGCTTGCTGGTGGCGATGTTCCAGGCAGCCACCCAGATCAACGAACAGACCCTGAGCTTCCTGCCGCGCCTGCTGGTGATGCTGGTGACGCTGATCGTCGGCGGTCCATGGATGGTGCAGACCTTCATGGATTACATCCTGCAGTTGTACGGCAGCATTCCTCAGGTCATCGGCTAAACCATGTCACTGCTTGCGCTGACCGATACGCAGATCAGCACTTGGGTGGCGACGTTCATGTTGCCGCTGTTTCGCGTCGGCTCCTTGCTGATGGTCATGCCGGTGTTCGGCACGACCTTGCTGCCGCGGCGCATTCGCCTGTATTTCGCGCTGGCCATTACCGTGGTCATCGCGCCGGGCTTGCCGCCGATGCCGCCGGTGAATGCCCTGGATCTGAGCGGGCTGTTGCTGATTGCCGAGCAGATTCTCATCGGTGCGGTGATGGGCTTCTCCTTGCAGCTGTTCTTTCAGGCCTTTGTGGTGGCCGGGCAGATCGTCGCCATCCAGATGGGCATGGGCTTCGCTTCCATGATCGACCCGGCCAACGGCGTATCGACGGCGGTGATCGGGCAGTTTTTCACCATGCTGGTGACGCTGCTGTTCCTGTCCATGAACGGTCATCTGGTGGTGTTCGAGATCCTCACCGAGAGTTTCACCACGTTGCCGGTGGGTGGCGGCCTGATGGTCAATCACTACTGGGAACTGGCCGGCAAGCTCGGCTGGGTGCTCGGTTCGGCGTTGTTGCTGGTGCTGCCGGCGATCACCGCGCTGCTGGTGGTCAACATCGCGTTTGGCGTCATGACCCGGGCGGCGCCGCAACTCAATATTTTCTCGGTCGGCTTCCCGCTGATCCTGGTGCTTGGGCTGTTCATCGTCTGGGTCGGGCTGGCGGACATTCTCAACCAGTATCAACCGCTGGCCACCGAAGCCTTGCAGTTGTTACGCGAAATGGCGCGGGCGAGCTGAGTCATGGCTGAGAGCGAAAGCGGTCAGGACAAAACAGAAGACCCCACGGAGAAGCGCAAGCAGGACTCCCGTGAAAAGGGTGAGGTAGCCCGGTCCAAGGAACTCAACACCCTGGCGATCATGCTGGTCGGTGCCTCGGCGCTGCTGATTTTTGGCGGTGCCATGGCGCAGGACATGATGGAGCTGATGCGCATCAATTTCTCGCTGCCGCGGGAAGTGATTCTGGATCAGCGCTCCATGGCCACCTACCTGATGCGCTCGGGGCAAATTGCCCTGTGGTCGATCCAGCCCGTGATGATCACCTTGGTGCTGGCCGCCATCATCGGTCCGGTTTCCCTGGGTGGCTGGCTGTTCGCGGCGAGTTCCATGGCGCCCAAATTCAGCCGCTTGAATCCCGGTCCCGGCCTCAAGCGCATGTTCTCGACCAAGTCGCTGATCGAACTGCTCAAGGCTTTGGCCAAGTTCATCATCATCCTGTTCGTGGCGCTGGCGGTGTTGTCGTCGGACATCGATGACCTGCTGCGCATCGCCCATGAGCCCTTGGACAGGGCGATCATTCACAGCCTGCAAGTGGTGGGCTGGAGCACCTTGTGGATGGCGTGCGGGCTGATCCTGATCGCTGTGGTGGATGTGCCGGTGCAGCTCTGGGAAAGCCACAAGAAACTGCTGATGACCAAGCAGGAAGTGCGTGACGAGCACAAGGATCAAGAGGGGCGGCCGGAGGTCAAGCAGCGGATTCGACAGCTGCAGCGCGAGATGTCCCAGCGCCGGATGATGGCCGCCATTCCCGAGGCCGACGTGGTCATCACCAACCCGACGCACTACGCCGTGGCCCTCAAGTACGACCCGGAAAAGGGTAATGCGCCGGTATTGCTGGCCAAGGGCAGCGACTTCCTGGCCCTGAAGATCCGTGAGATCGCGGCGGCCAACGAGATCCTGCTGCTGGAGTCGCCGGCGCTGGCGCGCTCGATCTACTACTCCACCGAGCTTGAGCAGGAAATTCCCGGCGGGCTGTACCTGGCGGTCGCGCAGGTGCTGGCTTACGTTTATCAGATTCGACAGTACCGGGCGGGCAAGGGCAAGCGACCGGATCCGCTCAAGGATGACCTGCCGATTCCGCCGGATCTGCGCCGCGATTCCTGATTTCGCGTTGTCTCTGCCGACCTCTTCGCTGGCAAGCCAGCTCCTACAGGTTTGGCGATAACCCTGTAGGAGCTGGCTTGCCAGCGAAGAGGCCCGTCCAGGCAATCGAATTGCGCAATGAAACCCTCTATCCCAATCCCTCGCAAAAGTTGGAAAGCTTCTTGCAGTAGCCGCTCTGCGCCTGCTTCGGGCGTCAAAAGTTTGCTTTAAAGGAACGGGGAAAACCGGTGGATCGCTCTCAGTTAATCAACAGTGCCCGCAGCAACATTGCCGACCTCAGTCGAGGCAATCTGGGCGTGCCGCTGTTGTTGCTGGTCATGCTGGCGATGATGATGTTGCCGGTGCCGCCGTTCCTGCTGGACGTGTTCTTCACCTTCAACATTGCCCTGTCCATCGTCGTGCTGCTGGTGTGCGTCTACGCCTTGCGGCCGCTGGATTTCGCGGTGTTCCCGACCATTCTGCTGGTGGCGACGTTGTTGCGCCTGGCGTTGAACGTGGCCTCCACGCGGGTGGTGATGCTCCACGGTCAGGACGGTCATGCGGCGGCCGGCAAGGTGATCCAGGCGTTCGGCGAGGTGGTGATCGGCGGTAACTACGTGGTCGGTATCGTGGTCTTCGCGATCTTGATGATCATCAACTTCGTCGTGGTGACCAAGGGCGCGGGGCGGATTTCCGAGGTGAGCGCGCGTTTCACCCTCGATGCGATGCCCGGCAAGCAAATGGCGATTGACGCCGACCTCAACGCCGGCCTGATCGATCAGGCCCAGGCCAAGGCCCGCCGTTCGGAAGTGGCCCAGGAAGCCGAGTTCTACGGCTCCATGGACGGTGCCAGCAAATTCGTCCGTGGTGACGCCATCGCCGGCCTGCTGATCCTGTTCATCAACCTGATCGGCGGCATGGCGGTCGGCATCTTCCAGCACAACATGAACTTTGCCGACGCCGGCAAGGTGTACGCGCTGTTGACCATCGGTGACGGTTTGGTGGCGCAATTGCCATCACTGTTGTTATCGACAGCCGCCGCGATCATGGTGACCCGTGCTTCCGGTTCGGAAGACATGGGCAAGCAAATCAATCGCCAGATGTTCGCCTCGCCCAAGGCGCTGGCGGTGGCGGCAGGCTTGATGGCGGTCATGGGCCTGGTGCCCGGCATGCCGCACTTCTCGTTCCTGAGCATGGCGGCCCTGGCGGCCGGCGGCGCTTACCTGTTCTGGAAAAAGCAGAACGTCGCCAAGGTGCAGGCCCTGCAAGAGGTCAAACGCCAGCAGGAGCTGCTGCCGTCGCCGGCCCGCGCCCAGGAAACCAAGGAGCTTGGCTGGGATGACGTGACGCCCATCGACATGATCGGCCTGGAGGTGGGTTATCGCCTGATTCCGCTGGTGGACCGCAACCAGGGTGGCCAGTTGCTGGCGCGGATCAAGGGGGTGCGCAAGAAGCTGTCCCAGGACCTGGGCTTCCTGATGCCGACCGTGCATATCCGCGACAACCTCGACCTGGCGCCCAGTGCCTATCGCCTGACCCTCATGGGGGTAATCCTGGCCGAAGCAGAGATTTACCCGGATCGCGAACTGGCGATCAACCCGGGACAGGTCTACGGCACGCTCAACGGCATTACCGCCAAAGATCCGGCTTTCGGCCTGGAGGCGGTCTGGATCGAAATCAGCCAGCGCGCCCAGGCGCAATCCCTCGGTTATACGGTGGTCGATGCCAGTACCGTAGTGGCTACCCACTTGAACCAGATTCTCTACAAGCATTCCAGTGAACTGATCGGTCACGAAGAAGTGCAGCAGCTCATGCAATTGCTGGGCAAAAGCTCGCCGAAGCTGGCCGAGGAGCTGGTGCCGGGCGTGGTTTCGCTGTCGCAGCTGCTCAAGGTGCTGCAGGCGCTGTTGGCCGAACAAGTGCCTGTGCGTGACATCCGCAGCATTGCCGAAGCCATCGCCAACAATGCCGCCAAGAGTCAAGATACCGCCGCGCTGGTGGCTGCCGTGCGTGTTGGCGTATCCCGTGCAATCGTGCAAAGCATTGTAGGCACTGAGTCGGAGCTGCCAGTGATCACGCTGGAGCCAAGGTTGGAACAGATATTGCTCAATAGTCTGCAAAAGGCCGGACAAGGCTCGGAAGAGGGCGTTCTGCTGGAGCCAAGCATGGCTGAGAAGCTGCAACGTTCGTTGATCGACGCAGCGCAGCGCCAGGAGATGCAAGGTCAACCGGTGATTCTGCTGGTGGCCGGTCCGGTTCGCGCGATGCTCTCGCGATTCGGCCGGCTCGCAGTCCCGGGTTTGCACGTGTTGGCTTACCAGGAAATCCCTGACAACAAGCAAGTGACCATCGTTGCGACAGTAGGGCCCAACGGCTGAGGTAGTGGTTTATGCAAGTTAAGCGTTTTTTCGCCGCCGATATGCGTCAGGCCATGAAGCTGGTTCGCGATGAGCTGGGCGCTGATGCCGCCATCATTGGCAACCGCCGGATCGCCGGGGGTGTCGAGCTGACGGCAGCGCTGGATTACAAGTTGTCGGCGCTGGCGCCGCGGGTTCCGAACATGGAACTCGAAGACGAGCTGCGCAAGACTCAGTCGCGGATCGTCACTGCCCAGGCCGAACTGAGCCTGCGTGGCGTCGGCGAGAGCGATAATGCGACCAATCGCCAGTTGTTCGCCGGCTTGCCGCTCACCGCAGCCGAGCCGTTGATCGAGCCGACCTACGCCGAACCCCGTCGCCCCGCACCGCCCGCTGCACCAGCCTCCACTGGCGTGGACCCGCGCGCGTTCGACTCGATGCGTTTCGAACTCAACAGCCTGCGCGAACTCATGGAAGTACAACTCGGCTCCCTGGCCTGGAATCAGCTGCAGGGCAGCCGTCCGGACCAGGCCAACCTCTGGCGTCGCCTGCAACGCATTGGTCTGTCAGGCCCGTTGTCGCGCGACCTGCTGGCGCTGATCAGCGAAATCGAAGAACCTCGTCAGGCCTGGCGCATGTTGCTGGCGCACCTGGCGCGCATGATCGTTACCCCGCAAGTCGAGCCGCTGGAAGAGGGCGGTGTGATCGCCATGGTCGGCCCAGCCGGCATGGGCAAGACCACCACCCTGGCCAAGCTGGCGGCCCGTTACGTGCTCAAGTACGGCGCGCAGAACATTGCACTGGTGAGCATGGACAGCTTCCGCATCGGTGCCCAGGAGCAGCTCAAGACCCTGGGGCGCATTCTCAATGTGTCGGTGACCCACGTCGATCCGGGCCAGTCCCTGGTGCAGGCGCTGGAACCCTTGCTGCGCAAGCGCGTGGTGCTGATCGATACCGCCGGCCTGCAGGCCAGCGATCCGGCCCTGCGCATGCAACTCGAAAGCCTGGCCGGTCGAGGCATCCGCTCGAAAAATTATCTGGTCCTGGCAACCACCAGCCAGAAACAGGTTCTAACCGCCGCCTATCATAGTTACAAGCGTTGCGGGCTCGCGGGCTGCATCCTGACTAAACTGGATGAAACGGCTAGTCTGGGCGAGGTGTTGAGCCTGGCCATCAGTCATGAGCTGCCGGTGGCCTACCTGACCGATGGCCCGCGGATTCCGGATGATCTCCATCTGCCGCGCCGTCATCAGTTGGTCAGTCGCGCCGTCAGCGTGCAAATGCAGGAAGAACCCAGCGAAGAAGCCATGGCTGACATGTTCGCTGATATTTACCACAGCCAAACCAAGCAGGTTGGCTAAGGTAGTAATGAACAGTTTTTGTACCTACATCGATGGTCTGCCATGCATTGTTCCGTTTGTGAACGCGCAGCCAGTAATGTGGCCTCCGTCTATGCAAGACAAGGTAAAGAAATAACATGGGCAGCATGCATCCCGTACAGGTGATCGCGGTGACCGGCGGCAAAGGTGGCGTCGGGAAAACTAATGTGTCAGTGAACTTGTCCCTGGCTCTGGCTGAGCTTGGCCGGCGCGTCATGCTGTTGGACGCCGACCTGGGGCTGGCGAACGTCGACGTTCTGCTGGGCCTGACACCCAAACGTACCCTGGCCGACGTGATCGAGGGCCGCTGCGAACTGCGCGATGTACTGCTGCAGGGACCCGGCGGCATCCGTATCGTTCCGGCCGCATCCGGCACTCAGAGCATGGTGCATCTGAGCCCCGCGCAACACGCCGGCCTGATCCAGGCCTTCAGCGATATCGGCGACAACCTCGACGTATTGGTGATCGACACCGCTGCGGGCATTGGTGACTCGGTAGTCAGTTTCGTTCGCGCAGCCCAGGAAGTGCTGCTGGTGGTGTGCGACGAGCCGACCTCGATCACTGACGCCTACGCCTTGATCAAATTGCTTAACCGTGACTACGGCATGAACCGCTTCCGCGTCCTGGCCAACATGGCCCAGAGCCCGCAGGAAGGGCGCAACCTGTTCGCCAAGTTGACCAAGGTCACGGATCGCTTCCTCGACGTCGCCCTGCAATACGTCGGCGCGGTGCCCTACGACGAAAGCGTGCGCAAGGCCGTGCAGAAGCAGCGCGCCGTCTACGAGGCCTTCCCCCGTTCCAAGTGCTCGCTGGCATTCAAGGCCATCGCACAGAAGGTCGATACCTGGCCGCTGCCTGCCAACCCGCGCGGGCACCTGGAGTTTTTCGTCGAGCGCCTCGTGCAGCAGACAGCAGGACCGGTTCTATGACAGCAAGCGGTTACAACCTCTACAAAAAATCGGCGCGTGATGCGCAGTACGAGCTGATCGAGCGTTACGCGCCGCTGGTTAAACGCATTGCCTACCACTTGTTGGCGCGCCTGCCGGCCAGCGTCCAGGTCGAAGACCTGATCCAGGCCGGGATGATCGGCCTGCTTGAGGTGTCGACCAAATATGACGCCAGCAAAGGCGCCAGTTTCGAGACGTACGCGGGCATTCGAATCCGCGGCGCCATGCTCGATGAAGTGCGCAAGGGGGACTGGGCGCCACGTTCGGTTCACCGCAATACGCGCATGGTCAGCGATGCCATTCGCTCGATTGAAGCGAAAACCGGCCGTGACGCTAAAGATCACGAAGTTGCGGCCGAACTCCAATTGAGTCTCGACGATTACTACGGGATTTTGAACGACACCCTGGGCAGCCGGCTGTTCAGTTTCGACGACCTGTTGCAGGACGGCGAACACGAAGGTCTGCACGAGGATGGCGCGAGTGCTCATATCGAGCCGTCACGCGATCTGGAAGATGAACGCTTCCAGGCTGCGCTGGCGGAGGCGATTGCCAATTTGCCGGAGCGTGAGCGACTGGTGTTGGCGCTGTACTACGACGAAGAGTTGAACCTCAAGGAAATCGGTGAGGTCCTGGGGGTCAGCGAATCTCGGGTCAGCCAGTTACACAGCCAGTGCGCGGCCCGTTTGCGGGGGCGTTTGGGGGAGTGGCGAGCGCGCTGAAGGCAGTGTGGGGGACACTGCGAACGAGGCCGGTGTGGTGTTGAACTGCGCCGGTCGCGATCTGTTGTGCTCCAGACAGTCATCGAGTGCTTTGCCGGATTGATTGAAATGGCGCGTCCAGGTGCTGGGCGCGTTTAAGACTGCTTGGAGGTCGAATTGGACAAGAACATGAAAATCCTCATCGTTGATGACTTCTCAACGATGCGGCGGATCATCAAGAACCTGCTGCGTGACCTTGGGTTCACCAACACCGTCGAGGCCGACGATGGCACTACCGCCATTCCGGTGCTCAACAGCGGAAGCATCGACTTTCTGGTAACGGACTGGAACATGCCTGGCATGACCGGTATCGATCTGCTGCGCCACGTGCGTGCCGATGAAAAGCTCAAGCACCTGCCGGTGCTGATGGTGACCGCTGAAGCCAAGCGCGAGCAGATCATCGAAGCGGCCCAGGCCGGCGTTAACGGCTATGTGGTCAAACCCTTCACGGCCCAGGCGTTGAAAGAAAAAATCGAGAAGATTTTCGAACGCATCGGTTGATGAGTGCGCCACGGGGGAGCTATGGGCAATAACGAAACTTCATTGGGCGACTTTGAGTCGACCCTGAAAAAACACGCCGTCGAATTGGTCGAGAGCCTTGAAAAAGGCAAGTTCGGCGACGCGGTGCAATTGATCCATGAGCTCAACCAGACCCGTGACCGCGGCCTGTATCAGGAAGTGGGCAAGCTCACTCGCGAACTGCATAGCGCGATCGTCAATTTCCAGATTGACCCGCACATGCCGCAAGCCGAAGAAGTGTCCCAGATCACCGACGCCACCGAGCGTCTGGGCTATGTGGTCAAGCTGACCGAGGCTGCGGCCAACCGCACCATGGATCTGGTGGAAAGTGCCACGCCGCTGGTCAATGGCCTGGCGGATGAAGCCCAGGCCTTGAGCACGGACTGGGGACGCTTCATGCGTCGCGAAGTCGGCGCCGAAGAGTTTCGTGAACTGGCCCGCCGGGTCGACGGCTTCCTGGTGCGCAGCGGCACGGATAATCGCGCGGTGTCGGGCAACCTCAACGACATCCTGCTCGCCCAGGATTACCAGGACCTCACAGGGCAAGTGATCAAGCGAGTGACCCAGTTGGTCACCGAAGTTGAAAGCAACCTGCTCAAGCTCGTGCTGATGGCCAGTCAGGTGGACCGCTTTGCGGGCATCGAACATGACCGTGAAGCGATGCTTGCAGAAAAAGATCCACAAAAACATCTCTCTCAGGGTGAAGGTCCGCAGATTCATGCCGATAAAAGAGAAGACGTTGTGTCCGGTCAGGACGATGTGGACGATTTGTTATCCAGCCTGGGATTTTAGAGTTTTAGAATTTTAGGTTTTTTGGGTTTTTAGACCTGTAGGAGCACCCCCTTAATGAGCTTCGGCGCCGATGAAGAGATCCTTCAGGATTTCCTGGTTGAGGCCGGCGAGATTCTAGAGCAACTGTCCGAGCAACTGGTCGAGCTGGAAAGCCGTCCGGATGATGCGGATCTGCTCAATGCAATTTTTCGCGGTTTTCACACTGTAAAAGGGGGCGCCGGCTTCCTTCAGCTCAACGAGCTGGTGGAGTGCTGCCACATCGCCGAGAACGTGTTCGACATCCTGCGCAAGGGTGAGCGTCGCGTCGACTCGGAACTGATGGACGTGGTTCTCGAAGCGCTGGACGCGGTGAACAGCATGTTCAGCGAAGTCCGCGAACGCAGCCCGATCACCGCTGCGACACCTGAACTGCTCGCGGCGCTGGCCCGTCTGGCCGAGCCGCAATCGGCTGACGAGGCCGCATCAGCACCTGTCGCCGAAGTGATTGAAGAGTCTGTGGCAGAAAGCGAATCGGGCGATATCACCGACAATGAATTCGAACAACTGCTGGACTCGCTGAACGCCGTCAAGGCCAAGGCCAAGGCCGAGGCGCCGGCGGCTGTTTCTGCGCCGGTCAGCGATGAAATCACCGATGCCGAGTTCGAGTCGTTGCTCGATCAACTGCACGGCAAGGGCCAGTTCGCCGTTGACGCGGTGGTCCCGGCGCCAGCTGCGCCAGAGGCCCCGAAAGCGGCCGGCGACAGCTCCGATATTACTGACGACGAATTCGAAGCACTGCTCGACCAACTGCACGGCAAGGGTAACTTCGCTGTCGATGCGCTGGAGTCGGCCATTGCTTCCGTACCGGCTGCTGCCGCGCCAACCGCTGCAGCGGTCGGCAGCGATCTGATCAGCGATCACGAATTTGAATCGCTGCTCGATGAGTTGCACGGCAAAGGCAAGTTCAGCGAAGTCGGCAAGGCGACGGTTGCCAGCGGATCGAACACGTCCGTTGCCGCGCCGGCCGCGAAGGCTGCGGCGCCGAAACCTGTGACCAGGGCACCCGAGCCAAAAGCCGAAACGCCGGCTGCAGCCGCTGCACCTGCTGCTGCGCGTGCCCCGGCCGCGCCACCGGCGGAAAAGCCGGCCAGTGAAGCCGAGACCACCGTGCGCGTCGATACCGCGCGTCTCGACGAGATCATGAACATGGTCGGCGAGTTGGTGCTGGTGCGTAACCGCCTGGTCCGCCTGGGCCTCAACAGCGGCGACGAAGCCATGTCCAAGGCCGTGTCGAACCTCGACGTGGTCACGGCCGACCTGCAAACCGCGGTCATGAAGACCCGGATGCAGCCGATCAAGAAAGTCTTCGGGCGTTTCCCGCGCCTGGTTCGCGACCTGGCTCGCCAGCTCAAGAAAGAGATCAACCTGGAGCTGGTCGGCGAAGAAACCGACCTCGACAAGAACCTCGTCGAGGCCCTGGCCGATCCGTTGGTCCACTTGGTGCGCAACGCAGTCGACCACGGCATCGAATCGCCGGAAGAACGCGAAGCCTCGGGCAAGGCTCGTGGCGGCAAGGTCATCCTGGCGGCCGAGCAGGAAGGCGATCACATCCTGCTGTCGATTTCCGATGACGGCAAAGGCATGGACCCGAACGTCCTGCGTTCAATCGCGGTCAAGCGCGGTGTGATGGACAAGGATGCGGCGGACCGCCTGAGCGACACCGAATGCTACAACCTGATCTTCGCCCCGGGTTTCTCGACCAAGACCGAGATCTCCGACGTATCGGGTCGCGGTGTGGGCATGGACGTGGTGAAAACCAAGATTTCCCAGCTCAACGGCTCGATCAACATCTACTCGACCAAGGGCCAGGGTTCGAAGATCGTCATCAAGGTGCCGCTGACCCTGGCGATCATGCCGACGCTGATGGTCATGCTCGGCAACCAGGCATTCGCGTTCCCGCTGGTGAACGTCAACGAGATCTTCCACCTCGACCTGTCGACCACCAACGTTGTGGACGGCCAGGAAGTGGTGATCGTGCGGGACAAGGCACTGCCATTGTTCTATCTCAAACGCTGGCTGGTCAGCTCCGCCGCTCACGAAGAGCAGCGCGAAGGCCATGTGGTGATCCTTTCGGTGGGCACGCAGCGGATCGGCTTTGTCGTCGATCAACTGGTGGGCCAGGAAGAAGTGGTCATCAAGCCATTGGGCAAAATGCTCCAGGGAACGCCGGGCATGTCCGGCGCCACCATCACCGGTGACGGCCGCATCGCGCTGATTCTCGATGTTCCGAGCATGCTCAAGCGTTACGCCACACGGCGTATTTGATTCTGGTGGAGCGGGGCGCCTGGCCTCGCTCCATCTAATGGAGTGTTTATGGCAGTCAAAGTCCTGGTGGTGGACGATTCGGGGTTTTTCCGCCGCCGCGTCTCGGAAATTCTTTCAGCGGATTCCAATATCCAGGTCGTCGGCACGGCGACCAACGGCAAAGAGGCGATCGATCAGGCGCTGGCCCTCAAGCCCGACGTGATCACCATGGACTACGAGATGCCGATGATGGACGGCATCACCGCTGTGCGGCACATCATGCAACGCTGCCCGACCCCGGTCCTGATGTTCTCCTCGCTGACCCACGAAGGCGCCCGCGTCACCCTCGATGCGCTGGATGCCGGCGCGGTGGACTTCCTGCCGAAAAATTTCGAAGACATCTCGCGCAACCCCGAGAAGGTCAAGCAACTGCTGTGCGAGAAGATCCTCAGCATTGCGCGCAGCAATCGTCGAGTCAGCGCCTACAGCGCTCCGACGCCTGTCGCTGCACCAGCCCCGACGCCTGCGCCTTCCAGCGTTGGCAGTTTTGGCAGCAGCGCGCCCGTGCGTCCGGCACCGGCACCGATCCCTGCGCGTACGCATGCGGCCACTGCGTCGTCGCCCGCGCCGAAACGCAAAGCCTACAAACTGGTGGCCATCGGTACGTCCACCGGCGGCCCGGTTGCGCTGCAACGGGTGTTGACCCAATTGCCGGCCAGCTTCCCGGCCCCGATCGTGCTGGTCCAACACATGCCGGCCGCCTTCACCAAGGCCTTCGCCGAGCGCCTGGACAAGCTCTGCCGCATCAGCGTCAAGGAAGCCGAGGATGGCGACATCCTGCGGCCGGGCCTGGCGCTGCTGGCGCCGGGTGGCAAGCAGATGATGATCGACGGCCGTGGCGCGGTGAGAATCCTCCCGGGTGACGAGCGTCTGAATTACAAGCCGTGCGTGGACATCACCTTCGGTTCGGCAGCCAAGTCCTACGGTGACAAGGTTCTGGCGGTGGTCCTGACCGGCATGGGCGCCGACGGCCGTGAAGGTGCGCGCCTGCTCAAGCAGGGCGGCAGTTCGATCTGGGCACAGGACGAAGCCAGTTGCGTGATCTATGGCATGCCGATGGCCATCGTCAAGGCTGAACTCGCCGACGCGGTGTACAGCCTCGACGACATTGGCAAGCACCTGGTCGAGGCCTGCATCTGATGGATGTTCTAAGCCTGATCGGCATCATCATGGCCTTCGTCGCCATCATCGGTGGCAACTACCTCGAAGGCGGTCATCTCGGCGCCCTGGCCAACGGCCCGGCAGCGCTGATCGTGCTCGGCGGCACCATTGGCGCCGCGCTGCTGCAATCGCCGATGAGCGCCTTCAAGCGCGCCATGCAGATCCTCGCCTGGATCCTGTTCCCGCCCCGTGTCGACCTGGCCGGTGGCATCGACCGCGTGGTGAACTGGAGCCTGACCGCCCGCAAGGAAGGCCTGCTGGGCCTTGAAGGTATCGCCGACGCCGAGCCCGACAACTACGCGCGCAAAGGCCTGCAACTGCTGGTTGACGGTGCCGAGCCGGAGGCGATCCGCAGCATTCTGGAAGTGGATTTCTACACCCAGGAAAGCCGCGATGTCGAAGCGGCCAAGGTCTTCGAAAGCATGGGCGGTTATGCGCCGACCATCGGCATCATCGGTGCGGTGATGGGCTTGATTCACGTCATGGGCAACCTGGGCGATCCGTCGCAACTGGGTAACGGCATCGCCGTGGCTTTCGTCGCCACCATCTACGGCGTGGCCAGTGCCAACCTGGTGCTGCTGCCGATCGCCGCCAAACTCAAATCCATCGCGCTGCGCCAGTCGCGTTATCGCGAAATGCTGTTGGAAGGGCTGCTGTCGATCGCCGAAGGTGAAAACCCTCGCTCCATTGAGTTGAAGCTCCAGGGCTTCATGGATTAAGGGAATAAGCTCATGGCTCGCCGTCGCCAGCATGAAGAACACGTCAACCACGAACGCTGGCTGGTGTCCTACGCCGACTTCATCACCTTGCTGTTCGCCTTTTTCGTGGTGATGTACTCGATCTCTTCGATCAACGAAGGCAAGTACAAGGTCATTTCCGAAGCGCTGATCGGCGTCTTCACCGATTCCGATCGTTCGCTCAAGCCGATCCCGATCGGGGACGAGCGGCCGAAGACCGTGACCCCGGCCAAGCCGCTGGTCAAGGACAGTGACCAGGTCGATGCCGGCTTCGCCGGTGCCAGCGATCCGCTCAAAAGCATCGCCGACGACATCAGTGCGGCGTTCGGTGACCTGATCAGCTCCAACCAGATGACCGTGCGCGGCAACGAGTTGTGGGTCGAGATCGAGCTCAATTCCAGCCTGTTGTTCGGCAGCGGCGACGCCATGCCCAGCAACATCGCGTTCAACATCATCGACAAGGTTGCGGCGATCCTGAAGCCATTCGACAACCCGATTCATGTCGAAGGCTTCACCGACGACCAACCGATCCGCACCGCGCAGTACCCGACCAACTGGGAACTGTCTTCGGCCCGCTCGGCCAGCATCGTGCGCATGCTGGCGATGCAGGGGGTGAACCCCGGTCGCCTGGCGTCGGTGGGCTACGGCGAGTTTCAGCCGATGGCCAACAATGCCACCGCTGAAGGCCGCGCCCGCAACCGTCGCGTGGTGCTGGTGGTGTCGCGCAACCTCGATGTGCGCCGCAGCCTGACCGGCACCGGAACCGCCCATGCGCAACCGGATGCCGCATTGAAGCGTGCTGGCACACAAACTGCACCGACCCCGGTCAAGTCGCCGGTACGAGAGAGCGCCGTCAATTCTCCGTCACCCGCATTAACACGTTGAGCTATTTCTCGGTCGATCCATTCGGCCGGGAGGAACAATCCGAATGAGAGTCTGGGCAGTCGCCAATCAAAAGGGTGGTGTCGGTAAAACCACTTCCTCCATCGCTTTAGCCGGTTTACTGGCGGAGGCGGGCAAGCGCGTGGTCGTGGTCGATCTCGACCCCCACGGCTCGATGACCAGCTACTTCGGCTACGATCCCGACGCCCTGGAGCACAGCAGCTACGACCTGTTCCTGCACAAGGGCAACGTGCCGCAAGGCCTGCCGGGTCAACTGCTGCTGTCGACCAGTGACGAACGCATCTCCCTGTTGCCCTCCAGCACCGCGCTGGCCACCCTTGAGCGCCAGTCGCCGGGGCAGAGTGGCTTGGGCCTGGTGATTGCCAAGAGCCTGGCGCAACTGTGGCAGGACTTCGATTACGCGGTGATCGACAGCCCGCCCTTGCTCGGCGTGCTGATGGTCAATGCCTTGGCGGCGAGCCAGCAACTGGTGATCCCGGTGCAGACCGAACACCTGGCGGTCAAGGGCCTTGAGCGCATGGTCAACACCCTGGCGATGATCAACCGCTCGCGCAAACAGGCGTTGCCGTTCACCATCGTGCCGACGCTGTTTGACCGAAGGACCCAGGCGTCCCTCGGCACGTTGCGCGTGCTGCGCGACAAATTCCCCGAGGAAATCTGGCAAGGCTACATCCCGGTGGACACGCGCCTGCGCGATGCCAGTCGAGCGGGGCTGACGCCTTCGCAATTCGACGGCAAGAGCCGTGGCGTCCTCGCTTACCGTGCGTTGCTCAAGCATCTGCTGGCGGCACAACTTGTTCCGCAGGTGGCGTGACATGAGCCCAACTCCTGTAGGAGCGAGCTTGCTCGCGATGGTCGTCAACGATGACGCGGGAAACCTGACACCCCGTGGCGCTCTCAGGTTCATCGCGAGCAAGCTCGCTCCTACAGGTGCGTGCTCATGAACCGGCCATTGAAGACCACTTCGCGCCCGCAACTGGCATTGCAGTCCTACCTGGACAGCTTGCTGCAGGAAGTGACCGAAGAATTGACGCTGCCCGCAGAGGCAGTGGCCGAGGAGATCGCCGCAGAAGCGGTGCTGGACGAGTTTCAGGCAGCGGTGCTCGAAGAGCAGGCCCGCGACGCCGCAGCCGCTGTGACGGTCGCCCCGGTGCAGGCATCGGTGGCGCCAGTGTTCAAGGCGCCGGTGATCGAAGCTCTGGCCCCTGTTATGGCGCCGGTCTCGACCATCGCCCCGCTGCTGCAAGCCTTGGTGCCACCACCTGTCGAGGCGCAGCCAGCAGTCGTCGAAGTGCAGCAAACCCTGGTGCCGCCGGTCGTCGATGTGCATCTACCACCGAGCAACACGCCGCCACCGGTTGAGTCCGACGGTCGTCCGTCCTGGGCTGCCGAACCCTTCGAATGCCTGCTGTTCGATGTCGCCGGCTTGACCCTGGCGGTGCCGCTGGTGTGCCTGGGTTCGATTTACTCCCTGGCCGGTCATGAACTGACGCCGTTGTTCGGTCAGCCGGAGTGGTTCCTCGGCATCTTGCCGAGTCAGTCGGGCAACCTGAAAGTGCTGGATACCGCACGTTGGGTCATGCCCGACCGTTACCGCGACGATTTCAAGCAGGGTCTGCAATACGTCATTTCCGTCCAGGGCTACGAGTGGGGGCTGGCGGTGCATCAGGTCAGCCGCTCGTTGCGCCTGGATCCGAACGAAATCAAGTGGCGCAGTCACCGTGGTCAACGGCCATGGCTGGCGGGCACGGTGATTGAACACATGTGTGCGTTGCTCGACGTTTCCGCGCTGGCCGAGTTGATCGCCAGCGGCGGCGCAAAGCACATGGACGGCCACAAGCCGACCCACAAAACTACATAACGGAACAACACCGCCAGGGCGGTTTCTTGAGGGGATCAGGGTATGAATGACAAGGCGACGGCGGCAAAGGGTTCCGAAGATCCGATCCTGCAATGGGTCACCTTCAAGCTGGACAACGAGACCTACGGCATTAACGTGATGCGCGTCCAGGAAGTCCTGCGTTACACCGAAATCGCCCCGGTCCCGGGTGCCCCGAGCTACGTGCTGGGGATCATCAACCTGCGCGGCAACGTCGTCACCGTGATCGACACCCGCCAGCGCTTCGGCCTGATGAATGCCGAGATCAGCGACAACACCCGTATCGTCATCATCGAAGCCGACAAGCAGGTGGTCGGGATCATGGTCGACAGCGTGGCCGAAGTGGTTTACCTGCGTCAGTCGGAAATCGAAACCGCGCCGAACGTGGGTAACGAAGAGTCCGCCAAGTTCATTCAAGGCGTGTGCAACAAGAACAACGAATTGCTCATCCTGGTCGAGCTCGACAAGATGATGAGCGAAGAAGAATGGTCGGAACTGGAGAGTATCTGATTGATTCTCGAGGTTGCGGTCATTGTCCTGTTCCTGTTTTGGGCAGGTACGCTGGCAATGTTCCTGGCGTACATTCGCGGTCAAAAGCAGATCGCCGCACAACAGACCCAAGGCGATGCGCTGCGCGATCAGCGCATCAAGGACCTGGGCAAACGCGTCGACGACTACCAGAACGGTAATGTGCGCATGGGCGAAGATCTGCATGAGCTTCGCGCGACAGTCGCACCATTGCCGGACAAACTCACCCAGCTGGAACAGCGTGATCCTTCAAGCCTGTCGTTTGCCCAGGCAGCGCGACTGGTCGGGATGGGTGCCAGCGTCAACGAACTGACCCAGTCCTGCGGCTTGACCCAGGCTGAGGCGGAGTTGATGAGTAAGTTGCACAAGAACTGAGTTTTGCGATCTGGCTGAAGTCGCTTTCGCTGGCAAGCCAGCTCCTACAGGCTCACGCCGATACCGAACTGTAGGAGCTGGCTTGCCAGCGAAGGCGTCCTCGAAATTTCAGTAGTCTTCCCCGGGATCCGACGCATTCCTCTCTATCCTCAGACGGGTACTACGCCGTCGTAGCCTCCTGCCTATAGCTTTTTCAGATCCCGCTATCTTGTGATCGCAACCCGCCATCAGTAGGTTGAGCATCTTGTTCAAACCTGGTCAGTGTCAGGAAGGCTTATGATCGACATTTTTCGCGGTACACCGCTGTGGGTTTATGCGTTTTTTCTGATCTTGACTTATTACGGTGTCATTGCCTGCTTCAAGAATCAGGTGTCGAAAAGGTCATTGCAGATATCGCCCGTGATATTCGTGACCCTGTCCCTGGCTTCGCTGAATCTCTCCCAAGGTGTAGTCATTCCACTCTCGGCCTATGTAATGGGGTTATTGGCGGGATGGTTGCTGGCACTGCGCTTTTTCTCGTACAGCAATGTGCAGCGCGAGGGGGAACATCTGGTTCTGCCTGGCACAATCAAGGTACTGATGGTGTATTGGGGCTTCTTTGCATGGCGTTACTACCTTGGCTATCAGGCAGCGATGTATCCGGAAATGGCCAATGAATTACCGATGACGGCATCGTCGGCACTGGGGGCTGGCCTTATCAATGGATTGATTGTCGGTCGCAGTCTCAAGCTTTTGCGCTTTGTAGGAGCTGGCGTAAGTGTATAGCCAACACACGTTCATATGACCGACGGTGTGTGGTTCTGCTCGTCGACTGCATCCAGTATTTGCCGTACCCGATCTGTAACAGACATGTCCCCTCAAGCTTCAAGGCAGCACAAGTAAGCACAGGCAGCCATTCCTGATGCCTGGCCAAGCTCCGTTCGGGAACGCCTCCCTCATCATACTGAACTGCCCAAGCCAGAAACTCCGGCTTTGCTTGACCGGAGCGTTTTATCTCTCGACGTTTCAGTCTCTCTGACGTTCGATATCTTCGTTTTAACCCAATATTTTGAAGCGCTTTTACAGATGGCGATACATATATTCAGTATTTAATCGGCTCAGAGGAGTGTTCAATAAGCGTATCCCGTTCTAATGTCGGGAATGACTTAAATCTTTCGGCCTCGGCCTTATGTAAAGGAGATTCAGATGAGCAGTGTTCGTGACCGTACAACTGGTTCCATAATAGAGTTTGATCCTGAGTCAATGTATGGGTTCGTAACAATATCAAGCATTGCTGGTAAAAAGGCGCGATTTCGACAACAACAATATAATAGTCTGGGTTGGCCGGAAGTTGGAGTTCGGGTTTCTTACGTTCTTAATCAAATTAGAGGAGGAGAAGATCCTCTCTACATTGCTGAAAATCTTCTTCGACTCCCCTGAGTGACAGCCACCCGTTGACGGATGGACTGATGGGCGGAGTGTGATAATCGCAGGCGGGTATAGACAGGATTTTATGAGGGTTATCTGATCAAAACGTTGCCGTGACAGATATCGATAGGATGATGCTTTCATTCTGATGTTGTAGTGGTGATATCACGCTCCATCTTCGGCGCCTCCGGATCCTGCCCCGCCGGAAACTTCCCCTTCAAATTCCACGCAAACGCAATGATCTCGGCAATCGTCCGATACAGCTCCTGCGGAATGCTGTCCCCCAGTTCCATCCGCGCCAGCAATCTCACCAGTTCGGCGTTTTCGTAGATCGGCACTTCGCAGTCGCGGGCAATGCGCAGGATTTCTTCCGCCAGCGCTTCGTCGCCCTTGGCGGTGAGGGTCGGGGCGTGGGTGCCGTCGTATTTGAGGGCGATGGCCTGGCGTGGGGCGTTGGGGTTTTTCATGCGGTTTCGTCGACCCAGCGTTGTTCGAGGCGGGTTTGCGGGCCTTGGGGTGGTGTGCCGAGGTGGCAATCGAGGTCGCCGACGTTCAGGCCGGCGGACAGCAAACGGTCACGCAGCCCGGCGAGATTGCTTTCGATCAGGCTGGCGGTGTACGGCCGTTCGGCCCAGAGCTGGCTGGAGAGGCTGCCCTTGATCAGTTGCGCCTGGATTTGCAGCGGCCCCAGAGGTTCCATGGCGAATGCCAGTTCCACACGCCACAGCTGTTGCTTGGGTTCGCGTTCTTCGCGACGCTCCTTTGGCTGTTCGTTTTCGGGTGAGTCTTCACGCTGGAACTTGACCTGCAAGGGCACGATGTCTTGCATGCTGCGCATCGGGATTTCCAGCTGCCAGGTGCTCATCAGCCGCCCGTCGGCGGTTACGCCGGTCTGTTCCAGGCTCGACAGTTGATGGCTTTGCAGGCGTGAAACTGCGGCGGCGGCCAGGCGCAGCAGGTGTTCGAGGTCGTTTTCACCGTCGGAGCCTTGCAACAGGCGCTCGGGGAGCGGGAAACCGCTCGGCGACGGTTTGGCACTGACCTGGCCGAGCATGCCCAGGGCATTGCGGACAAAATTCGGCATGGCCTGGGCCAGGGTATTGGCGGCGATGATCGCGCCGAGGCTGGTGTTGGCCGGCAAGCCCTGACTCAGTTGCGCGACCAGTTTGAGCAAATCGCCTTTCATGTCCGGCGTTAGCGTCGGGTTTTGCCCGCTCAGCAGTTTGCTTTCGAGGAAAGCGCCGCTGCCGGCCAGCGCCAGCGCCAGGCCCTTGGCGGTGCTCAATTGCTGGACATCCGGCAGGCCGGCGAGCAGGCGGGCGGCGGCACTGCGCAGTTCGGCGGAGGTCTGGTCCGAGGCGGGAAGATTCTGCAGCAGCTTGAGCAAGCCATCCAGCGAGCCCTGGCGGCTTTGCTGATCGACCAGTTGCCGGGTTACCGCCAGTTGTTCCTGACGGCTGCCCAATGGCACGAATTTCAATGTCTGGCTGTCCTGCACCTGCGCACTCAGCAGGGTGCCGATGCGCAAGGGTTGCGGGCTGTCGATGCTCAGGGTGCTGCCGCTCAGTGCGGTGTTGAGCAGGCTCACCATCGAGCGAAACACCATGGGTTGGCCCGGCACCGGCGGTAGCACTTGCGAGGTCAGCACCTTGCCCTGCAACAGCGTGCCCACGGGCAATTGCGCGGTATCGAGGCGGGTGAGGGTGGCAACACTGGAAGCAATAACCTGTTGCACCGTCACGGCCAGGCTGCCGGCCGAGGGCTGGGTGACGACCAGCGTGGTGCCCTGGGCCAGTGGTTGATTACTGGTGGTCTGGACCGTGGTCTGGCGGCCGCTGTCGAGGGTGACTTTGAGCAGCATCTGGAAAGTCTGATCCACCTGCTTGAGCGACAAGACTTCGGCCTGGGCGGTTTGACCGACGCTGATCAGCCCCTCCACCGGCGTCAGCAACTTGAGCAACTCACCGCTGACCACCGGCGGGCGTGACGTCGCCGGGAGGGTTTGCGGTAGTGGGAGGATGTTCATTTCGCCTGTCATACGCGGTCACAACCTGAGGAAAATCCACTCTTTAGAGTAAGGTCTGGCATGTATAATGCCGCGCCGTTGTATCCAAAAATGGCAAAACTTTGCAATTGTTTGACGCAGCTCTCTAGAACAAGACGTCATTGCATCTATGCTGCATCTCTTTAACGGCCGCGCCAGAGCCGACTTGAACCGTATAAGGCCCGTGAACCCTTGACCAGTCCTGTCCTGCAAACCGTTGCCCTTGCCTGTGAGCGAGACCTTCGGCTGCTCTTCGAAAATCTCGATTTGCGACTGGCCAGTGGCGAAATGGTGCAAATCAGCGGCCCCAACGGCAGCGGCAAGACCAGCCTGTTGCGCCTGCTCTCGGGGCTGATGCAGCCGACCGCCGGTCAGGTGCTGCTCAACGGCCAGCCGCTGAACGAACAACGCGGAGAGCTGGCGCGCAACCTGCTGTGGATCGGCCACGCGGCCGGGATCAAGGACTTGCTGACGCCGGAAGAGAACCTGAGCTGGCTGTGTGCCTTGCACCATCCGGCGACCCATGAGGCGATCTGGCAGGCGCTGGCCGCGGTCGGGCTGCGCGGATTCGAGGATGTTCCCTGTCATACCTTGTCTGCTGGTCAGCAGCGCCGTGTCGCCTTGGCACGTCTATATCTGGACAGTCCGCCGCTGTGGATCCTCGATGAGCCCTTTACCGCCCTCGACAAGCAGGGCGTGGCGCAGCTTGAATCTCATCTGGCCGGCCACTGCGAACGTGGCGGCATGGTGGTGTTGACCACTCATCACACGCTGAGCCGGGTGCCGGCCGGTTATCGCGACATCGATCTGGGGAGCTGGGCCGTATGAGTGTTTTCGGCCTGCTGGTCGCCCGCGAGGCTCGTCTGCTGTTCCGCCGTCCGGCGGAACTGGCCAATCCGCTGGTGTTCTTTGCCATCGTCGTTTCCCTGTTCCCGTTGGCGGTCGGCCCCGAGTCTCAATTGTTGCAAACCTTGTCTCCGGGGCTGGTCTGGGTCGCGGCACTTTTATCGGTCCTGCTCTCGCTGGACGGGCTTTTCCGCAGTGATTTCGAAGACGGATCCCTTGAACAGTGGGTCCTTTCGCCGCACCCCCTGGCTCTTCTGGTTTTGGCCAAGGTGCTGGCACACTGGGCTTTTTCCGGCTTGGCACTGGTTTTGCTCGCGCCCTTGCTGGCGCTGATGCTCGGTTTGCCTGCCGCCTGTCTGCCAGTGTTGCTGCTTTCGTTGCTGCTCGGTACACCAGTACTGAGCCTGCTCGGTGCGGTGGGCGCGGCGCTGACGGTCGGCTTGAAGCGCGGTGGCCTGTTACTGGCACTGCTGATTCTGCCGCTGTACATCCCGGTATTGATCCTTGGCAGTGGCGCCTTGCAGGCTGCCTTGCAGGGGATGCCGGCGACCGGTTATCTCCTGTGGCTTGGCAGCCTGACCGCCCTGGCGATAACCCTGACACCTTTTGCAATAGCTGCTGGCCTGAAGATCAGCGTCGGCGAATAATAATGAGGTCTGGTCATTTTTTGATCACTTCTTTTGAAGAAAGGCAGACCCTGGCTCTTCATAGCAAAGAGCAACCGTGATGGAAACAGTATGAACTGGACGTGGTTTCACAAGCTCGGCTCACCCAAATGGTTTTACGGCATCAGCGGCAAACTGTTGCCCTGGCTGAGCGTCGCGGCGTTGCTGCTGATCAGTGTTGGCGTGGTCTGGGGCCTGGCCTTCGCGCCGCCGGACTATCAGCAGGGCAATAGCTTTCGCATCATCTACATCCACGTCCCGGCCGCCATGCTGGCCCAGTCCATCTACGTGATGCTGGCCGTGTGCGGTATCGTCGGCCTCGTGTGGAAGATGAAACTGGCCGACGTCGCCTTGCAATGCGCGGCGCCTATCGGCGCGTGGATGACCGCGGTGGCGCTGGTCACCGGGGCGATCTGGGGCAAACCGACCTGGGGCTCGTGGTGGGTCTGGGATGCACGCCTTACGTCTATGCTTATCCTGCTGTTCCTGTACTTCGGTCTCATTGCGCTGGGCAACGCCATCAGCAATCGTGACAGCGCGGCCAAGGCCTGCGCGGTGCTGGCGATTGTCGGTGTGATCAACATCCCGATCATCAAATACTCGGTGGAGTGGTGGAACACCCTGCACCAGGGCGCGACCTTCACCCTCACCGAAAAACCGGCGATGCCTGCCGAGATGTGGCTGCCATTGCTGCTGACGGCGCTGGGTTTCTACTGTTTCTTCGGCGCGGTCCTGTTGCTGCGCATGCGCCTTGAAGTGCTCAAGCGCGAAGCCCGGGCCAGTTGGGTCAAAGCCGAAGTGGAAAACAGCCTGGAGGTCGCTCGATGAGTTTTGCTTCATTCGGCGACTTCATCGCCATGGGTCATCATGGCCTGTATGTCTGGTCAGCCTATGGCATCTGCCTGGCGGTGTTGGTCCTCAACGTGGCGGCGCCGATCCTGGCCCGCAAGCGGTATCTGCAACAAGAGGCGCGTCGTTTGCGCCGGGAGAACGGCAAGTGAATCCGCTGCGCAAAAAGCGTCTTATCATCATTTTCGCGATCCTGGTCGGGGTCGGCGCTGCCGTCGGCCTGGCCCTGAGCGCCCTGCAGCAGAATATCAACCTGTTTTACACACCGACCCAGATCGCCAACGGTGAAGCCCCACAAGACACGCGCATTCGTGCCGGCGGCATGGTCGAGAAGGGCTCGCTGGAGCGTTCCAGTGATTCCCTGGACGTGAAGTTCGTCGTCACCGACTTCAACAAATCCGTGACCATCACTTATCGCGGCATCCTGCCGGACCTGTTCCGCGAAGGGCAGGGCATCGTCGCTCTGGGCAAGCTCAATGCCGATGGCGTGGTGGTGGCCGATGAAGTGCTGGCCAAGCACGATGAGAAGTACATGCCGCCGGAAGTGACCAAGGCGTTGAAAGACAGCGGTCAATCGGCTCCAACGCCCGCGAAGGAGGGTTGATCCATGACATCCGGCATCTTTATTCCCGAGCTTGGCCACCTGGCGATGATCCTGGCCCTGTGCTTCGCCCTGGCTCAGGCCGTGGTGCCGCTGTTCGGTGCCTGGCGCGGTGACCGCCTGTGGATGAGCCTGGCCCAGCCGGCCGCCTGGGGGCAATTCACCTTTCTGCTGTTCGCCTTCGGTTGCCTGACCTACGCCTTCATGGTCGATGACTTCTCCGTGGCCTACGTGGCCAACAACTCCAACAGCGCGTTGCCGTGGTACTACAAGTTCAGCGCCGTGTGGGGTGCCCACGAAGGTTCCTTGTTGTTGTGGGCCTTGATTCTCGGCGGCTGGACCTTCGCGGTGTCGGTATTCTCCCGGCAGTTGCCACAGGTCATGCTGGCCCGCGTGCTGGCGGTGATGGGCATGATCAGCACCGGTTTCCTGCTGTTCCTTATCATGACCTCCAACCCGTTCAAGCGCATCCTGCCGCAAGTGCCCAGCGACGGTGCCGACCTCAACCCCTTGCTGCAAGACATCGGCCTGATCGTTCACCCGCCGATGCTGTACATGGGCTACGTCGGTTTCTCGGTGGCCTTCGCCTTCGCCATCGCCGCGCTGATGGGCGGTCGCCTGGATGCCGCGTGGGCGCGTTGGTCGCGTCCGTGGACCATTGTTGCCTGGGCGTTCCTCGGCATCGGCATCACCCTCGGTTCTTGGTGGGCGTACTACGAGCTCGGCTGGGGCGGCTGGTGGTTCTGGGACCCGGTGGAAAACGCCTCGTTCATGCCATGGCTGGTGGGCACTGCACTGATTCACTCGTTGGCGGTCACGGAAAAGCGTGGCGTGTTCAAGAGCTGGACCGTGTTGTTGGCCATCGCCGCATTCTCCTTGAGTCTGCTCGGTACTTTCCTCGTGCGTTCCGGCGTGCTGACCTCGGTGCACGCCTTTGCCTCCGATCCGGAGCGCGGCGTGTTCATCCTGATTTTCCTGCTGTTCGTGGTCGGTGGTTCGTTGACGCTGTTCGCCCTGCGCGCGCCGGTGGTCAAGAGCCAGGTCGGCTTCAACCTCTGGTCCCGGGAAACCTTGCTGCTGGGCAACAACCTGGTGCTGGTGGTCGCGGCCTCGATGATCCTGCTCGGTACCTTGTACCCGCTGATTCTGGACGCCATGACCGGCGCCAAGCTGTCCGTCGGCCCGCCGTACTTCAACGCGCTGTTCATTCCGTTGATGGCGTTGCTGATGATGGTGATGGCGGTCGGCGTGATCGTGCGCTGGAAAGACACCCCGGTGAAATGGCTGGTGAGCATGCTCACCCCGGTCTTGCTCGGCAGCGCCGCGCTGGCAGTAGTGGCCGGCGTCGCCTACGGCGATTTCAACTGGGCGGTGCTCGCAACCTTCATGCTCGCTGCCTGGGTGCTGTTGGCCGGTGTGCGAGACATCTTCGACAAGACCCGCCACAAAGGCCTGATCAAGGGCCTGCCAACCCTGACCCGCAGTTACTGGGGCATGCAGGTTGCGCACCTGGGCATTGCCGTGTGTGCGCTGGGTGTCGTGCTGTCGAGCCAGAACAGTGCCGAGCGCGACCTGCGTCTGGCGCCGGGCGAGTCCATGGACCTGGCCGGTTATCACTTCATCTTCGAAGGTGCCAAGCACTTCGAAGGCCCGAACTTCACGTCCGACAAGGGCACCGTCCGGGTGATCCGCAACGGCAAGGAAGTCAGCGTGCTGCACCCGGAAAAACGCCTGTACACCGTGCAGAACTCGGTGATGACCGAAGCGGGCATCGACGCCGGATTCACCCGCGACCTCTACGTCGCCCTCGGTGAACCCTTGGGTAACGGCGCCTGGGCTGTGCGCGTGCACGTCAAACCGTTTGTGCGCTGGATCTGGTTCGGTGGTTTGCTGACAGGTTTCGGTGGATTGCTGGCGGCGCTGGATCGGCGTTATCGGGTCAAGGTCAAAAGCCGCGTGCGCGAAGCACTGGGCATGTCGGGAGCCACTGCATGAAGCGTTGGTTGATGTTGTTGCCACTGGCGATTTTTCTGGTGGTTGCTGTATTCCTTTACCGTGGGTTGTACCTGGATCCGGCCGAGCTGCCTTCGGCCATGATCAACAAGCCGTTCCCGGAGTTTTCCCTGCCGACGGTGCAGGGCGACAAGGCCCTGACCAAGGCTGACATTCTGGGCAAACCGGCGCTGGTCAACGTCTGGGGCACCTGGTGCATTTCCTGCCGGGTCGAGCACCCGGTGTTGAACAAGCTGGCCCAGCAGGGCGTGGTCATCTACGGCATCAACTACAAGGACACCAACGCCGATGCCTTGAAGTGGCTGACGGACTTCCACAATCCGTATGTACTGGACATTCGTGACGACGAAGGCTCGCTGGGCCTGAACCTCGGCGTGTACGGCGCGCCGGAAACCTTCTTCATCGATGCCAAGGGCATCATCCGCGACAAATTCGTCGGCGTGATCGACGAGCAGGTCTGGCGCGAAAAACTGGCGGCCAAGTACCAGGCGCTGGTCGACGAGGCCAAGCCATGAAGCGCTGGATCGCTGCCGTTGTCCTGGGCTTGAGCCTGGCGGGCGTGGCCCACGCTGCCATCGATACCTACGAGTTCGCCAAGGAAAGTGATCGCGAGCGTTTCCGCGAGCTGACCAAGGAGCTGCGTTGCCCCAAGTGCCAGAATCAGGACATCGCCGATTCCAACGCACCGATTGCCGCCGACCTGCGCAAAGAGATTTTTCGCATGCTGGGCGAGGGCAAGGACAACCAGCAGATCATCGACTTCATGGTCGATCGCTACGGTGATTTCGTCCGCTACAAGCCTGCGCTGAACGCCAAGACCGCCTTGCTCTGGTTCGGCCCCGCCGGCCTGTTGCTGGGCGGTGTCGTGATCATCGCGGTGATCGTCCGCCGTCGTCGCGTGCAACGCGCCGGCACCCCGGACTCGCTTTCTGCCGAGGAGCGCTCGCGCCTCGACCACCTGTTGGATAAAACCAAGAATGATTGATTTCTGGCTCGCTGCAGGTCTGCTGCTTCTGGTTGCCCTGAGTTTTCTGTTGATCCCGGTGCTGCGCAGCCGTCGCGCCCAGCGCGAAGAGGATCGTACCGCCCTGAACGTCGCGCTTTTTCAGGAACGCGTGGCTGAGTTGCAGACTCAGCAGGAAGAGGGCGTGCTCGATGCGGCGCAAATGGACGCCGGTCGCGCGGAAGCTGCCCGTGAATTGCTGGCGGACACCGAGGGCGTCGAAGCGCCGCAGGTCTCGCGCCTGGGCAAACCCTTGCCATTGCTGGCGGCCGTTCTGGTGCCGGTGCTGGGCCTGGGGCTGTACATGCATTACGGCGCCAGCGACAAGGTTGAGCTGACCCGCGAGTTCGCCCAGGCGCCGCAGACGATGGAAGAGATGACCAAACGCCTGGAGCGCGCGGTTGCCGCACAACCGGATTCCGCCGAAGGCATGTACTTCCTCGGTCGCACCTACATGGCTCAGGATCGCCCGGCGGACGCGGCGAAGATGTTCGAACGGACGGTGAACCTGGCCGGTCGTCAGCCCGAGCTGCTCGGCCAATGGGCCCAGGCCCAGTACTTCGCCGATGACAAGAAGTGGTCGGACAAGGTCCAGGCCCTGACCGACGAAGCGCTCAAGACCGATCCGAAAGAAGTCACCAGCCTTGGCCTGCTCGGTATTGCCGCGTTTGAAAGCGAGCGTTATCAGGACGCCATCGATTACTGGAATCGCCTGTTGGCGCAGTTGCCGCCGCAAGACAAGTCTCGCGAGGCGCTGCAAGGCGGGATTGCCCGGGCCACGGAGAAGCTGGTGGCCAGTGGCGGCAAGGTTGCGCAGGCACCGGCGGCCAAGGCCTCGGCGTTGCTCAAGGTCAGCGTCGATCTGGCAGCGGACCTCAAGACCAAGGTCCAGCCTGGCGACAGCGTGTTCATCTTCGCCCGTGCGATCTCCGGTCCTCCGGCCCCGCTGGCGGTCAAGCGCATGACGGTGGCCGACCTGCCGGTGACCGTCGAACTGGGCGATGCCGATGCGATGATGCCGCAATTGAAACTGTCGAACTTCCCTGAAGTCCAACTGGTTGCGCGCATTTCCCGCGCCGGCAAACCGACCGCCGGCGAATGGATCGGTCGCAGCCAGCCCCTGGCCAGCAGCACCACCGCGCCGCAAACACTGACCATCGACAGCCCGGACAAATAACAGGAAAACGCAATCATGACCGCATTCGCTCGTATCACCCTGCTCAGCGTCGTTATGGGGTTAAGCGCTTGTGCGGTCCAGCAACCACCGGAACAACAGGCACCACCACCGTTCCCGCCGTCGCAGCCCAGCCCTACGCCATCGACTTCGCCTGTACCGAGCAAGCCGAGCATCCCGGCCAAACCCTCCAAGCCGTTGCCACGCACTTCTGCGAGCTTCGCGCCACCACCCGGGGGCAACAGCCATTGGGATCCGAAGCTTGGGGTATATGTGCTCGATGATCAGCCCAATACCTTTTATCGCCAGCGTACCTATTACCGTTGGGATAACGGCTGGAGCCGGTCGATCAGTCCGAAGGGGCCGTGGGAGGAGACGGATATTCACGGTGTACCGGGTGGCCTGGGGCGGCAATTCGGGCAGTAACGCACTAAGGCGACTTTCGGGTCGCCTTTTTTGTGCCTGCTGAATAATCCGGTTCAACCCCCAATCCCTGTAGGAGCTGGTTTGCCAGCGAAGGCGGCCTGACAGCCGGCCTGTCTTTTGTTGACCGCGTACATATCCATTCCTGCGGTAACGGCGGCTTATGGTTCCGCTCTTACAGCGGGTCCCTTTTGTCAAACGACACAAAAGGAACCAAAAGGTCTCGCCCCTTACGTACGGCCCCTCGCTAAGGCTCGGCGTTCCTTCGCTGCGGTATTCATCCGGGGGCATTGCCCTCCGGTCGGCTTCGCTTCGACCTACATGCAATGAGTTCGACTGCGTCGAACGGCGCTGCGCGCCCATCCCCGGATGAACACCGGAACGAGGCCTCCCGAGGGGGCGGGTGGATCAAGATCAAGAGCTGCAGGCGAGCTAACGCTCGGCCTGTTGAGTGGTGAGGAGCATTAGGTGCACGCCGATCCATTGTAGGAGCGAGCCTGCTCGCGATGGCGGCCTGCCAGCCGACCTGGTTTCGCGGACGTATCAATCCGTAGGAGCTGCCGAAGGCTGCGATCTTTTGATCTTGCTTGTAAGCAATAAAGCCAAAAGATCGCAGCCTCGTTGCACTCGACAGCTCCTA
>NZ_JBFTOU010000027.1:0-78447 GCF_056398125.1 Pseudomonas sp. 05L36
CCGAATTTCTTGACGACCATAGAGCATTGGAACCACCTGATCCCATCCCGAACTCAGCAGTGAAACGATGCATCGCCGATGGTAGTGTGGGGTTTCCCCATGTGAGAGTAGGTCATCGTCAAGATTAAATTCCGAAACCCCTATCTGCGTATGCAGGTAGGGGTTTTGTTTTTGTCCGCCGTGTAGGAGCGAGCTTGCTCCGGGCGGCGTTCCGACGATGCTCGTCAACGCTGACGCTAACTTACTGATGCCCCGCGCCGTGCTGAAGCTCATCGCGAGCAAGCTCGCTCCTACTGCCCCAACCGCTCCAGCGTGTGCTTCAGCGGTTCCAGAGACACACAGATAAAACCATCAAGCGGCCGATTGAGCTCTTCCACCAGCAAGATTGTTGCCCCGGTCGACAGGGCACACATCAACAGCACGACGACAATGGTCCCGTTGCGTGGTGCAAACAGGCCGAAGGAACCGAAGATAATCGCAAGCCACGACACCAGGATCACCAGCATCACCGGTGGGATCGATTGATTGGCTTGCAGCAGGGTCAACCAGCGGGTGGCAAAAACCGTGTCCATGTCTTGCAATGCCGCGGCTTTGAGTGAGCGTTGATCATCGTTGCCCGGCGACAGTGATTCGACCTGGCGTTGTAGACCTTCAGAGCGACGGATGACTTCGGGGCTATCGAGCGTTGCAATCTGACGGTGATCGCGAGAGGCGAGTACTTCCGTGACTTCGGCGTAGTTGTGCTTGAGCTCGGTGCGGATGTCCTGGGTGCCGGCACCGTAGCGGGCCAGCATGCGGTCGAATTGAACCACTTTCGCCGCCGCACCCTCCAGTTCGGCATTAGCCGTATCGAATGTGCCTTTGGCAGAGGAAACGAGCAGGCCGAGAACCAGCGCCGACATCGTTGCGATGAGGCCGGTAGCCAGCTTTACCACCGCGACGGAGTCATCGCTCAGATGATGGCTAGGTAATCGCTCCCTTACGTACGAGCCCAGTAGTGCGCTGCCGAACAGGCAGGCGAAAACGATGAGGGCGATCACCACATCATTCAAATTCAACCTCCGCTGACGGTGTCTCCGGGGCGTGGGGGAAACTATTGGTACTTGATCACGATGCCTTTGAGTTTGCGCCGCTATCCATGTGGCTAGTTGACGGTAGCAGACAGACCGGGAGTTGCCAGAACGCCCAACCTTTTCAGGTTGGGCTTTTTTGTGCCTTCAATACTGTCGTTCGACAAAGGCCGTTTACTGATCCTTTTCGCAATTGACCATCCACGACACACCAAAACGGTCGACCAGCATGCCAAAGCGCGCCGCCCAGAACGTGGTTTCCAGCGGCATTTGCACGTTGCCACCGTCCGACAGGGCATTGAAGACCCGCTCGGCCTCGGCAATGCTGTCGACGTTAAGTGAAATCGAACAGGCACTCATTTTATCCACGGGGCGATCCGGTGTGGTGTCGGACCCCATGATCGCCTGATCGCCCACGATCAGGCGGGTATGGATGATCAGGTTGTGCAGATCCTTGGGGAAATGCTCACCGGCCGGCGTTTCGCCGAAGGTCAACATGGCTTCGATCTGGCCCTGCAGGCACTGCGCGTAGAACGTGAAGGCCGCTTTGCAGTCGCCGTTGAAGATAAGGTAGGGATTGATTTTCATGGTCGGCTCCAGGTGCTCGAGTACATACATCGGTTTGGACGCCGGTTTTTTCGGCGAATTCCGATTGTGTCGAGCCGACAAGCAAAGCGCTAAATCTTTGTCGAAGCTTGTGTTTCTTTAGATGTTTTTTCGATAGGACGCGCGAGGCTTATCGCCTCCGGCACACGCCGTGGTGCAAGCACACGTTCGATGGCGCCGCTGACCATGCTTTCCAGCAGCTCCTCACGTTCCTGCTCGTCCAGCACATGGGGCGTCAGCCAGCTGGGGGCGCTGTTGAGCAGGGCACCAATGGCATGCCCGGCGGCCAGCAGGCCTTGCTCGCTGAAACGAGACTTCGCACCGAGCATCTTCAATAACGTGCGTTCGTATTGCTCGCGCAATTGCCGGACCCGAGCCTGTTGCTCTTCGTTCAGGCAACCGCTGTCGCGCTCCACCAGGCGGAAATGCCAGGGCATCTCCCGATGCAGATTCAGATGGGCGCGGATCAGGCTGTTGAGCTTGTCGCGCTTGCCCGGAGCTTTTTGCTGGATACGCCCCAGGGTGGCCAGCAACTCCTCGTAGAACTCCTCGATCAGGTCGAGCAGCAGATGCTGTTTGCTCGGGTAATGGTGATACAGCGAGCCTGGAGAAAGCCCCAGGCACGTCGCGAGCTCACGCATGCCGACCTGGCCGAACCCCTTGCAGGCAAACAGCTCCAGGACCTTGTCCCGGTACTCGGCAAAGCGCGAGCAACGCTCAGGCATAGGCATGGAAGCCGCGCCCCGTTTTGCGTCCCAGGTAACCGGCGGCGACCATTTCCTTGAGCAACGGCGCCGGGCGATATTTGCTGTCGTTGAAGCCGTCATAGAAGGCTTCGAGGATCGACAACAGGGTATCCAGGCCAATCAGGTCCGCCAGGGCCAACGGGCCGATAGGCTGATTGCAGCCCAGGCGCATGCCGGCGTCGATGTCTTCGGCGCTGGCCAGACCTTCCTGGAACACCAGGATCGCTTCGTTGATCATCGGCACCAGGATCCGGTTGACCACGAAGCCCGGACGGTTGCCGGCGGTGATCGCGGTTTTGCCGAGGGTGGTCGCCATGTCCAGCGCCAGTTTGTGGGTCGCGTCACTGGTTTGCAGGCCGCGGATGACTTCGATCAGGCCCATCACCGGCACCGGGTTGAAGAAATGCAGGCCGATGAAGCGCTCAGGCTGGCTGACACTGGCGGCGAGTTGGGTGATCGACAGCGACGAGGTGTTGGAGGCAATGACGCATTCGCTGCTGACTTGCGCGGCGATCTGTTGCAGTACACGCAGTTTCAGGTCGAGATTTTCCGTCGCTGCTTCGATGACCAGCTGCGCGTTTTGCAGGCTGCTGTAATCGGTGCTGGTGCGGATGTTGTCGAGGGTGGCCTGTTTCTGCTCCAGCGTCAGGGTTTCCTTGGCGATCTGCCGGTCCAGGTTTTTACCGACGGTTGCGACGGCTTTTTGTAACGCGCTTTCTGATATGTCGAGCAAGGTCACGTTGAAACCGGCCATGGCGCAGACTTGTGCGATGCCGTTGCCCATGGTGCCCGCACCGATCACCCCGATGTTTTGCAGATTCATGTTCCCATCCTTCGATCAAACCCTGCGATACCTTGGCCGCGACTGCAGCCGAAGGCGTACTATTGCCGCGAGTCTAGAGCCGGCAGGGCGGTTGTCCTATGCCAAAACTGTTCAACGGCAATGATGTTTTTTGCCATTCGGGTGATGAGAGAGAAGCGTACCAATGCGGGAAAAGGACTCGGTTGCCGCCTATTTCGTGCAGGCAATGATCCATGGGCTGAGGGATGACCCGCAGCGCGTGACGGCGGTGCTCGAACAGGCGGGCATTGATCCGGCGGTCATGCACCAACCCACTGCGCGGGTGCCGGCCAACGCGTTTGCGGCGTTGTGGCTGATACAGATTCGCGAACTCGACGACGAGTTTTTCGGGCTCGACTCCCATGGCATGCCGCCGGGCAGTTTCGCCCTGATTTGCCGTGCCCTGATTCAGGAACCCGATCTGCACAAGGCCATGCGCCAATGCCTGGCCAACTTCGGGTTGTTCCTGCGCGACTTTCGCGGCTCGCTGGCCGTGCGTGGCAAGCGTGCGGTGATCAGCCTGGAAACCCGTTCGACGGATAACGATGCCAGTCGGTTTGGTGAAGAAACGTTCCTGGTGTTGATGATCAGCCTGCTGTGCTGGCTGGGTGGCCGGCGCATTCCCATTGATCGCGCGGACTTCCGCCATTCGCGCCTGTCGCTGGGTGACGATCGCCTGCTTTGGGGCCCAAACCTGACCTTTGGTGCCGAGCGCACCGAAATCGAATTTGCCAGCCACTACTTGCGCCTGCCCGTGGCGCAGGACCTGGCTTCGCTAAAGGTGTTTCTGCGCACCGCGCCGCAATGGCTGGTGATCCGCTTTCGTAACCAGCATGGCCTGGCGTCACAGGTTCATCAGCGCTTGCGCGGCAGTCATTACAGCGAATGGCCGACATTGCAGGCCTTTGCCCTGGAACAGCACCTGAGCCCCAGCACCTTCCGCCGCAAACTGGAGCGTGAAGGCTGTTCCTATCAGGAGATCAAGGACGAAGTACGCCGTGGCGTGGCCTTTGAGCAATTGCGTCAGAGCGATGCGAGCATCAGCGATATCGCCGAGCGACTGGGTTTCCAGGAGCCCAGCGCTTTCCATCGGGCGTTCAAGAAGTGGACCGGGGAAAGCCCTGGGCGCTATCGGGCCCGCCATCAGGGGGAGCAGGGCGAACTGATCGCCACCCTTCAGGAGTCCTGCGAGCCCTGAGCCATCGCCGACCTGGCCACTTGATGTGGGCTTGCCCTCATCAAGCCATCGAGGGCGTGATGATACTGACTGCCGGCCAGGCTTATGCTGTTGTTGTGTGTACCGCCGGGCACCAGTAGCAGGCGCATGGGTTCATGGGCAGCATTGAAGAGTTGTTGGCTGAATCGTGAGGGCATAAACGGAGCGAGCTTCGGCGCAGAACCCTCAACTTGTGGGCGATAGGCTGCAATAGCGCCCCGCACTTCTTTGAGATAGATGTCAAATAGCTACTTTTTAAGTATAAAGACATAAGACTCAGCGTCCGGCGGCGCTCAACCTTAGCGGTGGAGCGACTCATGAAATAGTGGCTTTCTCGCTGGCCGCGGACTTATTGGAACTCAGGGATGGTAGCAAGCAAAATGTGTTGATCTGCTGGGTGCGGTACGCTCTCTTTCAACAATTTTGTTTGGCTCAGGATGCTTAAGACCTGAGTGGTAGGGCGGTTTATCAGGTAGTTAAGGTTACTCAGCAGGTTTTTTGAGTCCGTTTTTCGGTCCTGGATGCTCATTCAAGGAAGTTGCTCATGCCTCAATCGGTATTCAAATGCTCCAGCTGGCTCAAAGCGTTTCTACAGAGGCGAGGGCTGCAGGCCCCAGACCAGCGTGGGCTCTATGAGTACCACTGTAGTCTTGATGAGTACCACGACCTGCAGCATCTGCTCAGAGAATTGGCTACGTTTGATGCGGTAATTAAAGACACGGCAGCTTGTTCCTGCTTGGTGCTCTTTTGCTCTGAGTGGTATCGCCGTGAATACTTGCGCGAGCACGGCTGGAGCTGGGAGCCGATATGGCAAGCATTGGGCTTCAGCCTGTCGCCCACAGACTTGGGAAAAGCTATTCCTAAGGGTTTGGAGGGCTATTGGAAACGCCCCATGCACTTTTACGAGTCGGAACGCAGGGATTTTCTCGGCTCCCTCTTCAGTGAGGGTGGGCTACCTTTCCAGATATTGCGCGAGGGAGGCAGCCGTTTTCAGACGTTGTTTGATCGAGTGCTCAAACAGTATGACCAGTGGCATCTAATGGGCCATAGCACTTCCCAACAAGTAGAGCAGCAGCTTGAAAAGGCAAGCCTACCTCAGGTATTTGCCTCGCAAACCTCAGTAGAGCTGATCGCACACATGGCGGATCAGTTAGTGTCACTGGTACGTGACTATGGCCTGGTTCAAGCAGATGAACCAGTCGCGCACTTGGATGCCATGAATCCAAAGTGGCGCGAACTGTTTCCATTACCGCTTGATAACGAAACTGGTAATGAATTACTCAATGGCCTGCTGAAAACTGCAACGGTCGAGAGCAGAAGACGTCGCAAGGAATTCGGCGGCTGGGGGTGTCGGCACTTTTTGCACGAAGCACAACTTGATGCGCTCAAGGTTCAGGTTTCGATGCCAGCTGAAGTTATCTTTCGATTAGCTGTGCAACCTTCTACGACACGGTTTGAATTAGCGATTGTGGAAGGGGGACGGTCGATTGCGTCACTCGGTCCTGGCTATGCCGTTATCGACAATGGTACTGCGAGGATCAGGCTGCGGCAGCGAGAGGCGATGGGGTTGCGGCACGACTACGCCTCTTCACTGAGTTTGGTTGCTATCGCAGGCGGTATGGTTATCGCGTCAATCCCCATAGAGGGCAGTGCCGTGGCGCTGGGGGAGGTGCCGGTGGGCTTTGAACCTGTCAATGATCGCTGGCAGCTCTGCGGGCAGGCTTCGTTCAACATTGCGAATGAAGAACTCCTATTGGTACTGCCTGCCGATAATGCGTTGAGTCAAGTAGATGATTCTGGTGAAGCCTGCATCACTGAGATGTCTTCTGTATGTTCGCTGCCGACGCTCAAGGTCCAGGGTAAAGCCCAGCTGCGAGTCGATTGCGAAGAAGTCTACAGGATACGCACTGGGCATGCGGTCGGTATGGGGCTCGGGCTCGAGCTGGGAGGGACACTATTAGGTTGGGCAACCAAGCCCACGCTTACATTTGTAGGACTACCCAGAGTGCAATGGCCCGGTGCCAATGGTGATCTACATAAGCAGGGTGGTGACCTCTACGTCGGTGGAAAACAACCCGGCAGCGGTGTTATTCAAGAGATGCTGGGTGCCCAGTATGTCTCGGTACGAAACCGTAGCGGCGATACTTTATTGCGCCGTAAGATCGGTGTTTTGCCAGCTGATTTTCGCGTTGAGTTACGAAGTGGTGAAAGGCCGGGGCAGGGCAGCATTTTGGTGCATACCCTGCAACGCTGCTTATTTCAGGTGATGAACGGCGATCTTCGGGTGCAACAAATAAAGCGAGAGGGCCATACTGAACTCAAAATGTCGTCTGACGGCATTCCGCCAATCAGTTTGCGTTTTTCAGTAACGGCAAGCTTGCTGTCTGATCCGATTGAGATTGAACTACCGTTTCCCAATTCCGGTTGCCTGGCTTTTGACTGCAATGAAAAAAACCTAAAGCGCGATGTTTGTGTTGATGACCTGCTGGGCGCTCGTATTTATCTGTTTGCCCGCAACGGCGCTCCAACTAAGTTTGGGCTTGAGTTGACCCTCCAAGGTAGTACCGCCAAGAACGCCTGTTACAGCTGGTCCTATATCGCTACTGAGAAACCCCTGGAAATCAGTCTGTTCAGTATCCGAGAACAGATTGTTGATTTGCTTTCACTGCAGTCCGGCATTGATCAGGTTGTAGGTTTGCGAGTATTCGGTCACGGCCAGGATGCCAATTTTCGAGTTCGTAAGTATTCGACTGAGATGCGGCTGGAGCGAGACCGGCAGGTGTTGAGCGCTAGCAATCTGCACGATTGCGATGCAGTGCTGCCGGAACCTGTTTTGATGTTACTTCATGAGCCTATGCGCGGTGCTGTTCCCCTCCACTCACGCGCTAGCGAGGGTGTGCCAACCGGGGAGTTTGAGCTGCCCGCATTGGTTGAAAAGAATGGCCCTTGGCTGGTCGTCCCTAAATCAGCGTCATCCATGTCATTCCGGCCTCTTTTTATTGCCGGCGGGTGGGAGCTGCTGCCACAGAGCTACGAGGTTCAGAGCCTGCAGAAAGCGGTGCTGACTTTTGATCATGCCTCGCCAACCAGTTCCTTTACATCCGTTCTGGATGCTATGGCGGTTAATCCAATGCACAGTGGTTGGCAGTTTTTGCGAGCCCTGTATGAGGGCTACGACTATCTTCCGCTAGCTACATTCGAGGTCTGGAAATCGCTTGTCGGCCATACCCGTGCCTTGTCGATGGCGCTTTTCAAGTTTGAAATGAATCCGAAGTTTCTTGACCGGATTGAGGCAGAGTTCCCCATTTTTTGGGAGTTTCTACCTGTTGCCGAAATTCATCAGGCTGCCAAGCAATTTGGTGCCTTCCTAAAGGATAAGGGCGTTGCCGATGAAGCCGTAGGAGCATTGATCAGCAGGATGTTTTCTAGATTGGGCGAAACTTTCCCTACGTATGGTGAGAGCGTGCAACGTTACCTATCAGGCAAACCAGTAGGTCCCGAGATCCATGTTCCTCTAGAAGCCTTCAAGAGTGTTCTTCAGGATTGGTATCTTGAGTTGATGCGTGACCGCAGTGAAGCCACTTGGCCGGAGTTTGGCGGCAAAAGATTGGAGCGCTGGCACAACAGACAGACTGATTCGGTGATTTCTTTCAGACTGGAAATGGATTACCGCAATGCGGTGGTCTATCTGCCTGTTTTCGCAGCGGCTGTTGCCAGTGGCAAGGCGCGATTCTCCGATGTTTTTGATAATAGTGTTGAGGCGATCTTTTTTTTACGCCAGGTCCGTGATTTCGACTCAAAGTGGTTCAACTCAATTTATCAATATTGCTTGTTGAACAGTGTTATGGACATGCATAAGGCAGTACCAATCAATGGATAAGTATTTTTCCGCCCTTGTCGAACAAGCACTGTCTCGCACAACAGAATCAACCTTAAGTGTTCTGAGTATTACTGATCCGGGGCTGCGTGAGCATCTAGGTGATCTCATGCGCTCGGAATGTGGCAAGGAAGGTTCATTCCTGGCTCCACCATTGTTCGAGCAGACCTTCGGCTGGGAGGAGTCGTCTTTCACGATGGCGCAGCTGGCAACCCAGGAACAGTTGCTGAGCAAGGAGATTGTCGCCTCGCTTGATGGTAAGGCAAACGGGCGTTACCGGTTTGGAGAGACCTGGAAACCATTCACGCACCAGCTAGCCAGTTGGCGCTCCTTGCTGCAAAGGAAGCATTCCGTGGTTGTCACTAGTGGTACCGGTTCGGGTAAGACTGAATGCTTTATGGTTCCTGTGCTAGACGATCTTTACCGGGAGTACCGCGATGCTGGCAACAAGCCTCTGGTTGGTGTGCGAGCATTGTTTCTCTATCCACTTAACGCACTGATTAACTCGCAACGAGAACGCCTGAATGCTTGGACGCAAAGCTTTGGTTCTGGGATTCGTTACTGTTTGTACAACGGGAACACTGAAGAACTGCAGGCCAAGGTACGCACTGAGCAAAGCCTGAAACCCAACGAGATCCTGTCGCGCGAGCTCATGCGAGAGCAGCCCGCGCCGATACTGGTTACCAACGGTACAATGCTTGAGTACATGATGGTGCGGCAGGTTGATGCCCCCATCGTGCGGAAATCCAGAGATCAGAAGTCTTTACGGTGGATTGTCTTAGATGAGGCCCACAGCTATGTAGGATCCCAAGCTGCTGAGTTGGCTCTGCAGTTGAGACGTGTGATGACGGCCTTTGGTGTTACGCCCGAGGATGTCCGTTTTGTGGCCACGTCGGCAACTATTGCCGGCGATGATGCAGCGGAGCAGCTGAAGCAGTTCCTCTCGGATCTTTCAGGCGTTCCGGTCACTCAGATTGATGTCTGGGGTGGTCAACGAGTCATACCTGACCTTGAGCTTTGTCAGCACATAGAAATTTCTCTGGAAAAACTGGAGTCCATGCCGGCAGTAAACGAGGACGAGCCGGAGATTCATCCCGCCCGTTATGAGGCTCTTGTGCACTCTCCCGAGGCTCGCGCTCTGAGAGGCTTTCTAGTGGAAGCCCCTAAGCCGATGAAGCTGACCGAGATTGTCAGCCATATGAGTCGGGAGGGGGGCTGGTTGCCAACGCAGAACGAGATTTTGCGCTGGCTGGATCTTTGCTCCGGGACTCGCCCCAATGAGTCTGATCCAGCGTTCTTGAAACTGCGTGCTCACTTTTTCCAACGCACCACTCATGGTCTTTGGGCCTGTTTTGATAGGTGCTGCTCGGCCAAGCTGAAAACTCCGTTGCAAGAAAATTGGCCTTTTGGCTACGTATATGCCATTCAGCGGCAAACCTGCACCTGTGGTAGTCCGGTTTTCGAGTTAGCGTTCTGCAACGACTGCAATGAGCCCCATCTGCTGGCGCGGGATAAAGGAGGCAAACTGTTCCAGTGGGACAGTTCAAGTGGGGATGAGTTTTCACTGCAGGTTGAAACACCTAGTGAGGAGGACGCTGGCGTCGGCCCAGATGGGCAGTTGCTGAGTAAGATTCCTTTAGTACTGGGGGCCGCTGAAAATGACGGTAAAGCATACCTCGCGTGTGAGTTCGACAAGTATGCGGGGTCGTTTTCGGTTGTTTCTGGTGAGCGTGTGAAACTGCGGTTGAATGATCAAGATACTGTTTGCAGCCGTAAATGTTGTGGCTACAAAGGGTTTCAGGGGGCTTTTCCATTTCGACGCGCTATGTTGGGCGCACCTTTTTATGTGACTAATGCCGTACCGACAGTTCTTGAGTACTGCCAAGACTATCAGGACGAAGACCATAAACCGGAATATGGGCCTCAGTCGCTACCGGGAAGGGGGCGTAGGCTCATTACGTTCACTGATAGCCGGCAGGGAACAGCGCGTATGGCTGTGCGTATGCAGCAGGAAGCTGAGCGCAGCAGACTGCGCGGACTTGTTGTAGAGATCTTGAGCTGGCATCAAAAGAGCTACGGCAACTCCCACACGGTATCAAGCAACATTGAACCTGAAGTGCTGAAGCAGCTAATCAATAAAGCACAGGAAGAGGTGGAGCTGTATCGCAGTCTCGATATCAAGGAGGAGGTCAGGGCCGCCGAGGAAAAGGTGGCACGTCTTACTGCAGCGCTTGCCTCACTCAGTGGGGCAAAGATAAAGCCGTCGCTAGTTTCGCTGGCGTGGCCAGAGCTTGTAAATGAGCTCAAGCAACGGGCTGATCTGCAAGAGAAAGGTCCTATGTTGCTTGCCAATAAATATCAAAAGCCAGAAATTTTCAAAGAGTCGGATGGTCCGCAAAAACTGGCCGAGATGCTGCTGTTTCGTGAGTTTATGCGTCGTCCAAAACGTCAGAATAGTCTGGAAACTCAGGGGTTGGTGAAGGTCGTCTATCTCGGGTTGGATAAAATCCAAGACACACCAACCTATTGGGTGCAGAAGGGCCTGAAGTTGGAAGATTGGCGTGACTTTTTGAAAGTTGCACTGGACTTCCATGTTCGAGAAAACAGCTTCATCGTTATGACTGAGGAGTGGAAGGGCTGGATCGGAAGCCGTTTTTCTGCCAAAACTCTACGCAATCCAGAATCAAAAGAGCTAGACGAGACTCGAGTAAAACGCTGGCCGCAGATTCGTAATGGCAATTACTCCCAGCGCCTGATTAAGTTGCTGCTGCTAGGTGCCGACTTGAGCCCAGCAAACACGTCTGATGTTGACTTGGTCAATGCCTGGTTAAGGGCCGCCTGGTTGCAGTTGACTAAGCCAGGATCAGCACTGAAGTCTGATGAGAACCGCTACTTCTTGCCTAGAGAGCACATGCTGTTTTCGTTGGTTGACAGAGCATACGTTTGCCCTATTACTAATAAATTGCTCGATACCACCTTCAAAGGATTCACGCCGTACCTACCCACTCACCTGGATTTTTCCCAGTTGACCGATGAACAGCGCAAGAGCTTTTCATCTGAAGTAGTAGAGTTACCTAGTATTTGGGAGCTTGATCGCTCCCAGGAAGACTATGCACCCGGATTGACGAAAATCAGAACGCAGGTAGCCGCTGATCATGAGGTTTCGGAGTTGCGCGCTCGTAATCTATGGACAGATATCAATGATAGGTCTGTGGAGGGCGGATTCTATTATCGTACGGCGGAGCATTCGGCCCAGCAGTCCTCCGAGCGCCTCGGCTCCTATGAGGAGATGTTCAAAAAGGGGCAGATCAATGTCCTGAATTGTTCAACCACCATGGAGATGGGCGTAGATATTGGCGGTATTTCCGCTGTGGTTATGAACAATGTGCCGCCACATCCGGCTAATTATCTTCAGCGTGCCGGCCGAGCGGGTCGAAGTAAAGAGTCCAGAGCACTCGCTTACACGCTCTGTAAAAACAATCCGCACGATCAGCAGGTTTTTGCCAATCCCAGCTGGCCTTTTGAGACAAAGATTCCGGCCCCGGCCGTTGCTTTGAACTCTGCCCGGCTTGTCCAGCGGCATGTGAACTCATTGCTGTTGGCGGACTACCTCTGCAATGTCGTTGGCCCTACTCAAACCGAAAAAACCAATCTCAATGCGCAGTGGTTCTATGCCGATGAGAACGGGAACTCGCAGTGTGATCGCTTGTTAGAGGCGCTAGGGCTGGCCGTTTCGAGCATTGATGACGCACTGTCGCAATTGGTGAAAGGTACTGCTCTGGCAGGAGTGGCTCCGGATCAGCTTCGTCGGCGATCAATGGAACAGTTAAAAAGTTTGCAGAATCGTTGGTTGGCAAGCTACCGCTATTTGCTTTCAGAAGAGCAGCAGGCGAAGCCAAATAGCCCTTACATGAAACGCCTTCAAGTTGAGAAGAGTCGTCACTGCAAGGAGTACCTGCTACGTGATCTCTCTGCTCGCACTTTCCTGCCAGGGTATGGATTCCCCACGGATGTCGTTAGCTTCGATAATTTTACAATTGAAGATTACATTCGCGAGAAAGGAGCTGAAAGCAAGGTAAAGCGCGACCGTGAAGACAATGTGTCGCGCTACAAGGGGCTTCCCTCTCGCAACCTATCGATTGCCATTCGTGAGTATGCGCCGGGGGCAGAGATCGTCCTAGACGGTCGTGTCTTCCGATCCGCTGGTGTCTCGCTGCATTGGCATAATCTTAATGCAGATACCAAAGAAGCTCAGAAAATGGACTTTGCCTGGCGTTGCGACGTCTGTGGTGGGCTAGGTTATGAGGAGGGGTTAGTCAAAACTGATGAATTAATTTGTACTAACAGCGAATGCCTTTCCCTCATCAAACCATCAAATATCCGCAAGGTACTGCAGCCCTCTGGTTTCGTTACAGATGCTTATCAGGAAGCCTCGAACAACATCCAGCATCAGAAGTTTGTACCAGTTGAATCTGCCTGGGTTTTTGTGAAGGCGGGCAAGACGCCGTTGCCAAATCCAGTGGTAGGTAAGATGGCCTATGGCACGGATGGTCAAGTTTTCCACCATAGCTCGGGTGAAAACGGTGCTGGTTTTGCACTTTGTATGAGCTGCGGTCGAGCCGAGTCAATGCTGACTGCTGATGAGTTTCCACAAGGTCTGTCTCCAACTGGTGACCACTTTCCACCTCGGCCGACCAAAGAGGATAAAGATCAGAGCAACAAGAGGCTGCCTTGCCAGGGGAGTGGGAGCATTGTTCCCAACGTAAGCCTTGGCGTTACATCCCTCACTGATGTATTTGAGTTGATGCTGCATCATCCCGTGCGTGGAGAGTACATTTCAGATACCGAGTTGGGGCGCTGTGTTTCAATGACTTTGGCCGTTGCGCTGCGATCTGCTCTTTCCGAAATACTCGGCATTTCGGCTTCTGAGCTTGGCTATGCAACCCGGCCAAGCAAGCTGGAAAATGGCCAGTCAATCAGAGTATTGCAGCTTTATGATGTGATCAGCGGCGGAGCGGGGTTTGCTTCAAGTGCCCCCCTCCATATTGAATCCCTCCTGCGAAAGATGGTTGAAACGCTGCATTGTTCTCATTGTGAAAGCGGTTGCAGTGAATGCCTATTGGATTCCCAGACTCGCCATGACCACGACAAATTGGATCGCAAGCTTGCACTTGAATGGCTGGGTGATGACTTCAACCACTACGTTGGCCTGCCTATCGAAGACAAGCTTTCCTTAATCGATGGCCAATATTCACCGGGCAATATTGAGAGTGTTCTGCGCCGACTAATCAATGAAGGCGTAGAAAAAATCACCCTTGTAGCCTCGGGAGATCCTGATGAGTGGGACCTCCTAGCTCCCCAGTTTCGCAAAGCAATTCAGAACTATGTGTTGACTGACAGTTTGACCGTCGAGCTCCTAGTACCTCCGGCAATTACCGATGTAGATCTCCTGCAGGATTTACAACGCCTGTCACTTCTTGGCGTAAGTATCGGTTGTCGTGCGCCTGACGATGAGGCTCATATCGTTGTGCAGGCTTTCAAAGGAGGTGAGATTGTGACGCTCGCTTCCAGGGCAACTGTGGCTACGATTCCGGGTAGTAGTTGGCATCAGAGTGACGCACTGGTGGTGATCTCGCGATCTCAACCTGCGCTCAGTTGGAGTGCATTTGACCTGGCAAGTGTAGTGAGCCCGCCCTCTGGAAATGGGGTGATCTTTGATTTGCCGATTCAGGAGGAGCTCAATGGGCCGCTGCAGTCGTTTGGTGATCGCTTCTGGGCGCTGCTCTCCAAAAATCAGCAAATTGCAGGGGTGCTGGAAAGTGCAACCATTTGCAGGGTGAAGTATTCAGATCGTTATATCCAGAATCCTGCCGTTATCACGATTCTGGGTACGGTCCTCAAGTATCTTAAAACACGTATTTCTGCTGGTGCTGAGGTACAAATCTGTACGTTGTTTAAGTCCGGGCGACCACAGGGGCGTAAGGTCTACGATGACTGGTCAAGGCAGGATAACTTTGAGTTTTTTGTCAGTAAGTGGCTTTCTGTAATGGCCGGCCAGTCAGTTGAACTCGTTGTTGAGGCTTCGAATCGTGATGTCCCTCACCGGCGTAGGCTTGATCTGGAATTTGAAGACGGCCGGTCTCTGAGGATCAGATTCGACCAAGGCATTGCCTATTGGCAAGTGCGTTTCCGTTCCCATACCGACATGTGGTTTAACTTTGATCTCGAGGCCCAAGATCAACTTATGCACATGGCTAAAGTAATAGAAACAGCCAAAGTACAGAACTCAGAGCAGAAGTGGTCGACGGATGTGCTTGTGGAGCTCATCAGTTAGCTTTTGGAAGGCCTCTATCTTGCTACTGCAAAGATAGGAATAGTGAGAGATTTACCGCAGCCTGCGAGCTGCGAGCAGGTCAGTAAAGCTGTAAACAGCTCGCGGTGCGGTCGATTGCAAAAAACCTATGCTCCGGTGAGCAATCTACCGGGGCATGTGGTTTGTGAGTTATGCGCCAATGTAGCGATTGATGGGTTGATGAGGGGCGGTGCGTTCAGCATCGACGCGAGTTACAAAAATGCCTCGGTCGATTTCGCTTTCACCCATGCGCGGCCAGGCTTGGGTGTTGGTTTTGGTTCGAGGTTTTTTCGCTGGGCTGGATAGCCAGAAACAAGTAAGCCTGAACAGGGCGAGCTTTTTGGGATTTAAATCTAGTGCTATATGGTGCACTAGGCAGGATTTGAACCCACGACCTCTATCTTAGGAGGGCACATCCCCTTTGCTCTGACCGAGGCCACGGTAATCGATGGTCAGCACCAAATAGCTCAAGGCCCGCAATTGCTCGATGCGAAACGCCTGGCCCGTAAGGTTCCAGCGCAAACCATGCAGGTAGAGGATTGACGGCGCATCGCGGCAGGCCGCGATACCAGCCTGCCGTGCCCGGTTCGATGCGGAACAGCAACTCGCGCTCTTTATATCTGAGCGCCCCACAACTCACCGGCAAGCCGACGGCCAGCACGGCCATGCACAACCAGCGTCGGCGTAGGTGAGCGAGGAGGGGAGCAGGCATTGGACGGTCCAACAGAACGTGAAACACGGGTTTTAACAGATGTGGCCCTGGGTCAGGGGGACTTTTCCGACCATCGTTGACACGCAATAGTTATCTTCGGGAGTTGGCTTGGAATCAGTCCACGCGCAGGACAATCTTGCCGATGTGATCACCCGCTTCCATCCGGGCGTGGGCCTGTGCCGCTTCGGTGAGCGGGTAAACCCGGTCGATCATCGGCAGGCAGCGACCGGCACTCAGCACGGGCCATACGTGTTCGTGCAGTTGGCGGGCGATGGCGGCTTTCTCATCCTGAGTCCTCGAGCGCAACAGGGAGCCGGTGACGACGGCGCGTTTGGCCATGATCGCCAGCAAATCGACGTCCCTGGCGTGAGCTCCACCGAGGAAACCGAGCATCACCAGGCGACCTTCCATGGCCAGGGCGGCTACATTGTTGTTGAGGTACGAGCCACCCATGATGTCGAGAATCACGTTGACGCCCTGGCCTGCGGTTTTTTCCGCGATGACCTGCACAAAGTCCTGGTCGCGATAGTTGATCGCCTCGGCGCCCAATTGGCGAATCGCGGCGCATTTTTCTTCGCTGCCGGCGGTGGCGAACGCTTCGATGCCGAGCTCGCGGCACAGCATCAACGCGGTAGTGCCGATGCCGCTGGTACCACCGTGGATCAAGGCGCGCTGACCCTGACGGGCATCGCCAAGGCCGAACAGATTGGCCCAAACCGTAAAGTAGGTTTCCGGGACGGCCGCCGCCTGCAGCCAGTCCATGCCTGCGGGGATCGGCAGCGCCTGACTGGCCGGGACCACGCAGTATTGTGCGTATCCGCCGCCATTGGTCAGGGCACAGACCTTGTCGCCCAGGGCAAATTCGCTGACGCCCGCGCCAATCGCCATCACTTCGCCGGCTACTTCCAGCCCTGGGTTCGGGTTCATGCCGGGTTTCATCGGGTACTTGCCGGCCCGTTGCAGCGCGTCCGGGCGATTGACCCCGGCGGCGTGCACGCGGATCAGTATTTCACCGGCCCCTGCAACGGGCACAGGCACCTGGCGCGGTTGCAGGACTTCAGGGCCACCGGGTTCGGTGATTTCGATCAGGGTCATGGTCTGGGGCAGTGTCATTTCAAATACCTGTATCGAGTGTCAATGATTCGCTCGAACGACTGAGCAATCGGCTGCCGAGTTCCAGCAATAGCGCTACCACAATGGCCCCGGCGGCAATCACGAACATCAAGGCATGATGGCCACCACTGGCGTTGAACAGCGCCGAATAAGCAAACCCCGAGAGGGCCTGGAACGTCGCGAACGACACGGTGGCGCGGCTCCAGGCAATCTGCTGTTGGTGATGGTTGGGGATCAATTCATGCACCCGGGCCAACGCCAGCGGCACGATGCCGGGCGGGAAGGAGCCGAGGATCACCGCCAGTAAAGCCAGGGCCGCGAACGAACTGCTGATCGATAAAAGGCCAACCGCCAACGCCTGTATGACCAGCACGATGCGGATCCCTGTTTTCGCGCCCAGTTGGTCGGCCAGAAAACCGTAGCTCACTGGCCCGACAATCGCGCCAAGGCCATACATCACCCAGATCAGCGCGCCGACATGCGCCCCGGCATTGAGCCCGCGGGCGACGTAATCCACCAGGAACACCATGGCCGGCACCAGTCCGGTGGCCATGAACGCGTATTGGGCGAACAGCAGGTAAACGCTCGGGTCGGCGGGGGCAGGCGACGAGGTATCCGACGGCGCAGCGGCGACCAGGTGCGCAGCGGTTGGCCAGCCAAACCAACTGGCGGCGGTGAGGACCAGGGCCAACACGCCAAGGCCGAACCAGGTTTGCTGCAAGCCGAGGCTCAGCAGCGGCGGCACGAGCGTCCCCGAGCCGGCGATGCCCAAGCCGATGCCAAGGAATATCGCACCGCTGGCCAGGCCCCTGCGGGTCGCCGGTACGTGAGGCAATACGGTTCCCGCCACCAACACCATGATCGCGCCACCGGCGATCCCCGACAGCAGGCGCCAGCCGAAGAACCAGCTCATCGACAACGGAAAACCACAGGCGAAAAACGCCAGCGTCACTGCCAGCATCATCAGGCGCAGGGCGGTTTTGTTCGAGGTCCGGCGTGCCAGTGGATGACCAATCAGTGCGCCGATCAGGTAACCCACCAGATTGGCGGCGCCGAGGTACACCACGTCGCTGGCGGAAAACCAGTGGGCCTGGATCAGTGAGGGAATCAACGGCGTGTAGGCGAAACGCGCCAGGCCGATGCTGACCAGGCTGGCGCAGAGGCCGGCGAAGATCGGCAGCCAGATCGCACTGGGTGCAGGAGTAAGGGGAGCAGATGAGCGGTGCATGTGCATTGTCCTGTGGGGAACTCAGGCCTTCAGCATAGCGAGCTTCTTCGAAGCATTAATGAAGCGATTACGCGCTATGCTGATGCGCAAATGCATCATCAGGAGAGCGCTGTGAATTGGGATGACGCCCGGGTATTTCTCGCGGTTTGCCGTGAATCGACGTTGCGTGGTGCGGCGCGGGTGTTGGGGGTCGACCAGGCCACGGTCGGCCGGCGCATCACGGCGCTGGAAAAGTCATTGAGTGCGACCTTGTTCCTGCGTACCTCCGAAGGTTATGCGCTGACGGTTGTCGGCGAAGCGGCACTCAAGGCCGTAGAGAAAATGGAGCATTCGGCGCTGGAGCTGGAACGCCAGATCCAGGGCCTGGACGATCGCCTGACCGGCACGGTTCGCGTCAGCACCACCGACTCCCTGGCGATCGATTTCCTGATCCCGGCGATCGCTCGTCTGCATCGACAACACCCGGATGTACGGGTGCAACTGGACGCCACCACGCAGATCCTCAGCCTGGCCAAACGCGAGGCGGACATCGCCGTACGCAACACCCGACCGGACAACCCGGACCTGATCGCTCGCCGAATCGCCCGCTGGCCGGTGGGTCTGTTCGCCTCGCAAGCTTATGTCGATGCCCTCGGCGTGCCGGAGCCCGGATCGGCGTTCGCCGGGCATGACCTGGTGGTGTATCAACCGTACTTGCAGGGCAACAAGGACCTGACGCTGGTCTCGGAACCGGTGGCGCGCGGGCGGATTGTCGCGAGCCTCAGTTCCAGCCTGCTGGTACGTCGATCGATTGCTGCGGGAATAGGGGTCGGGGAAATTCCGGTGTACATCGGGGAGAAGGAGGGGCTGGTCAGGTTGTGGCCGGAGCGCTCGCGGCCGTTGCCCTATGACATCTGGCTGGTGACCCATGCCGACCTGCGGCATACGGCCCGGGTCCGGGCGGTGATCGATGAGATTGTCGCGGGGTTTGCCGGGACTGGTGAATAATTCCAGACAACACAAATCCTGTGGGAGCGAGCTTGCTCGCGATGGCGTTGTGTCATTCAACATTGATGTCGTCTGACACTCCGCTATCGCGAGCAAGCTCGCTCCCACAGGGTTTTGTCATGGCATTTCCGGCAGTTCCTGTGGGCGCAAGTCGAAGACCAATACTTCAGCATCCACGCCGTTGCTCAAGGTCAGTGCCTGTTCATCACGAACCCGCACACCGTCGCCCTCCTGCAACAACACTCCGTTGAGTTCGACGCTGCCCCGGGCCACGTGTACATAGGCGTAGCGGTTGGCGGCGAGTTCCAGGGTGGCGCTTTCCTTGCCGTCGATCAGTCCGGCATACACCCGTGCGTCCTGACGCACCTTCAACGAACCCTTGGCGCCGTCCGGCGAGATGATCAGTTGCAGGCGCCCACGTTTTTTCTGGGGGCTGAAGTGCTCTTGCTGATAACGCGGTTTGGCGCCACTGACATCGGGCACGATCCAGATCTGCAGAAAGTGCACCGGCCGGGTGCTGGAGTGGTTGAACTCACTGTGGGCCACGCCGCTGCCTGCGCTCATCAGTTGCACGTCGCCGGGGCGGATCACCGAACCGGTGCCCAGGGTGTCCTTGTGTTCCAGGGCACCTTCAAGCACATAGGAGAAAATCTCCATGTCGCGATGCGGGTGCTGGCCGAAGCCTTTACCGGCGGCAACGCGGTCGTCGTTGATCACCAACAGATCAGAAAAACCCTGCTCTTTCGGGTTGCGATAGCTGGCGAAGGAAAAGGTATGGAACGACTTCAACCAGCCGTGATTGGCCAGGCCGCGATCCGAGGCTTTGCGAAGAGTCAGCATGATGAAATCTCCTGTGGGGACGTGAATTCGTCCGACTGAGGAGAAGGTTAATGGTTACTGGTTGATGCAATAAGTAGGTAGAAATTGAAATACTGTCTCGTTGTGGTTGACGGTTTTTTGTGAAATGAATCGCCGGTGTTTGAGGCATAATTCGCCCTAACTCCCGACGACCAAACCTGTGGGAGCGGCGGTGCGGCGATCCCACAGGTTTCAATGTCAGTCAATGCTTCCTGATTTGATCCCAGTGAATTCCAATCCATGAAAACCGTGGCAATGGTGCTGTTTCCCGACTTTCTCCTGCTCGATATGGCCGGGCCCATGGAAGTGTTTTCCATCGCCAATCGTTATCTGAAACCCGACGATCACTATGTGCTGTCGACCATCGGCACCGAGCACGGCGCACTGCGGGCGTCCAATGGCGTGAGCGTGCACGCTGACCTGCACATCGATCAGGCCTGCGAAGGTTTTGATTTGCTATTGGTGCCCGGTGGCCCCGGTGCCTACAACGAACGGCATCCGCCATTGCTCGACTGGCTCAGGCACAACATCAGCCGGTCCGCCGCTTATGGCTCGATCTGCACCGGCGCGTTCGTGTTGGGCCATGCGGGTTTGCTCGACGGCTATCGCGTCACCACCCACTGGCACTACACCGAACGGCTGATCAAGGGCTTTCCGAAGGCGACCGTCGAGACCGATCAGATCTTCGTCCAGGACCGTAACCTGATCACCTCCGGTGGCGTCACTGCCGGGATCGACCTGGCCTTGTCGGTGGTTGCCCAGGACCATGGCAAAAAAGTCGCCCAGGACGTGGCCAAGGTGTTGCTGGTGGTGATGAAGCGCCAGGGCGGACAGGCGCAGTTCAGCCCGTTGATGGCGGCGGTGGCGCCTCACGAAACGGCGATTACCCGGGTGCAGAACCATGTGCTTGAACATCTCGATGAAACCTACAGCATCGAGCGCATGGCGGGTCTGGCCAACATGAGCCCGCGCCACTTCGCCAGGGTGTTCGCCCGGGAAGTGAACATGACGCCGATGGAGTTTCTGCAAAGCGCGCGCATCGATTGCGCCAGGAACCTGCTGGAAACCACCGAGTTGCCGCTCAAGACCGTGGCGTTCAAAAGTGGCTTCGGCAGTGTGCGGCACATGCGTTTTCTGTTCAGTGAAAAGCTCGGCCTGACCCCGACCCAATACCGCGAGCAGTTCAGCTAGCGCGCATGTCCGTCGTGCGCACCGCAATGGCCGTGACGCTCCCCCCGTGGCAGTTGTACCGTCACCGAGGCCTGCCAAGATACCGCTGAACTCATTGCAAGGACGGTGCGGGGCCTGGGCTGGAAGCCAGGTTTCCAGCGGGTGACGGCCCATGAACAGCCTCAGAGATATAAACAGCGAAGCGGTGCTGCAATTCGGGCCCTACGCTTTCCACCTCAGTCAGCGACTGGTGCTGGAGGGCGATCGACCGCTGCGCCTGGGCGGCCGTGCCCTTGACGTGTTGCAGGTGCTGGTCGAGCACGCAGGTTCAGTGGTCAGCAAGGAAGAGTTGATTGCGCAGGTCTGGCCGCGCTCCGTGGTCGAAGAGATCAACCTGCGGGTGCACATTGCCGCCCTGCGTCGTGCCCTGGGCGATGGGCAGAACGGCCTGTGCTACATCGTCAACATTCCCCAGCGCGGCTACAGTTTTGTCGCCCCGGTGCAGCTTTCGCCAGAGCCTGTAGCGTTCCCGAGCGGGACCGTACAAAAGCTCCTGCACAACCTGCCGGCGCGGCTCACGTCGATTACCGGGCGCGATGCGGTTGTCGGCAGTCTGGTGCGGCAGTTGCCGGTGCGCCGATTCATGACCCTGGTCGGGCCTTGCGGGATCGGCAAGACCACCGTGGCGCTACGCGTGGCCGAACTGTTGTTGCAGCACTATCGGCATGGCGTGTGGCTGGTGGACCTGGCGGCGATCGATGACCCGGCGCAAGTGACTGATCACCTCACTCGAACCCTTGAACTGAAGGTCGGCACCACGCTGGAGACGCTGGCGCAGCGGCATGCCTTGTTGGTGCTCGACAATTGCGAACACCTGCTCGAACGCTGCCAGACGTTGATCGAAACACTGCTGCACTCGATGCCCCGGCTGTCGATCCTCGCCACCAGCCGCGAGCCACTCAAGGCGTCTGGCGAAACCGTATTGCGTCTGCCACCGCTGGCGGTGCCGCCGGCGTCAGGGCTGCGCAGCGTCGCCGAGGTCATGGGCTATTCGGCGGTGCAGTTGTTCGTCAGCCGTGCCCGGGCTCGATTGCACGGGTTCACCCTGCGCGAACAAGACCTCAGGACCGTACGGGATATCTGCCGACGCCTCGACGGCCTGCCGCTGGCGATTGAACTGGCCGCGGCGCAAATCGATGCGTTGGCGCTGGTGGGGTTGCAAGCGCAACTCGACAACTGTTTTCAGCTGCTGACTCAGGGCCGCCGCACAGCCGTTCCCCGACATCAGACCCTCAAAGCCGCTCTGGACTGGAGCTACGAACGGTTGACTGCCGTGGAGCAAACCGTGTTGCAGCGTCTGGCGGTGTTCAAAATGGCGTTTACCCAGGACGCAGCGATTGGCGTGATCAGCTGCGACGTGCTGCCGGTGGCCGAGCTGATCGAGGCGATGGAGAACCTCGCTCTCAAGTCGCTGCTGTCCCAGGAGCAGGGCGGCGGTGTGACCCGTTACCGCTTCCTCAATACCACCCGCACCTACGCACTGGAAAAACTCGAACTCAGTGGCGATTTGCGCGCCCTTGAAATGCGTTATGCCGGCTACATCAGTCAAGCGCGCTGGCCTTCAGACGGGCAGGTGGCATTGCAACTCGTCGAGTAGTCGGCGAACCGTGATCAGGTCTGGCGTGGCAAAACCTTCGGTGAAGCGCTGGTAGATCGGTGCCAGCAGTTCATGCGCCTGTTGATGGCGGCCCTGGCGCTGCCACAGTTGCGCCAGTGAGGTGGCGCTGCGCAATTCCCAGGCCAGTGCACCCTGAGTCCTGGCTACGTTGAGTGCCTTGAGCAGCACGGTTTCGGCCGTCGCGGCTTTGACCGGGCAATCCGTTGCCAGCAATGTCTTGGCCCTGGCCCGCAGAATCTCTGCCGTGCTCCAGCCCGACGCACCGTTTTGCGCGCGTTCGAGCAAACCATCGTCGACGTATGCCGTATCCAGCGTGACCATGATGTCTTTGATCAAACCGACACTTTGGCGGCCGGTCGGTCGAACATCGGTGCCGCCGATAACCTGCGCGTAGTGTTGCGCCCAGTGATAGAACAGTGGAACCGAGTGTTTCTGCGCCTGTTCCAGGAGCAGGCGCAGGAGTTCGCGGGCGCTGCGGGTGTCGCCGTTGTAGTAAGCGATCAGGCAGCCGGAGAGCGCCAGGGTGTAGCAGATCGATGTGCCGTGGTTGATCTGCAATGCGATGTCCAGTGCCTGCCGGGCCGCGCGCCAGGCCTGCTCCGGTTGGCCTTGCAGCCAGAGGATGCGCGCGTGGATGGTCAGCGCCGCAACGCTCTGGTCGTATTGCACGCCGAAACCATGGGTGAAACGGTTGAGATGACCGCTGTGGGCCATGCGTTGCAGCACCTGTTCGGCATGCTCCCGAGCCTGATGCTGGTCGCCGCAGAAGTGCAGGGCCAGTACCCGCAATCGATGCATGCTCAGGGACATCAGGGCGTCGTCATGCAGCCCCAGTTGATCGAATTGTCGGCTCTGCTCCTGGGCCATCCGGTAATGACCGCAACAGAGATTGACCGCCAGGTGACCGGAAATCGCCAGTAACTGGCCAGCCACATCGTTGCACTGTCGGGCCAGGCGGTGGGCGCTGACGAAGGCGCCGACGGTTTCGTCGGTACCCCCCTGCGCGTGATAACAGGCGCTGCCCAGGGCCAGCATGAGGGCCATCTTCAGGCGCGGGCAAGGCTCGGGTGACTGCTCGAGCAAGGCCAGGGCCTTGCGCACATAACCGCCGTGTTCCTTGAGCAGTGACAACTCCTGCCACAGGGGAGTGGACTTCGCGGCCAGGCGTATCGCCAGTGCCTGCGGCCCTTGCGCGTGCAAACCCCAATCGAGGGCCGCACGGATGTCCTCCAGAGCCCGGCCATAGCGCTCGATCCACAGGTCGGTCGAGGTTTTCTCCCAGTCGTCCTGCGCCTGTTGCATCAGCACCAGGCAGCGCTCGGCATGGCGTTCCCGCGTGCCGGGCAGGTCGGCGGTTTGCGCAAGTTTTTCCTGGGCGTAGCCGCGGGTGGTGTCGAGCAGACGGTAGTACACGTCTTCGTCGCCCACTTCCACGTTCAGCAACGACTTGGCGACCAGTTGCGTGATTGAACCGAACACCTCGCGCGGTTCTATATGTTCGCCGACAATCACCGCCGCTGCCGACTCCAGGGTGAAGCCAGCGCAAAACACACTCAGTCGGCGCAGGCAGGTCTTTTCGCAGGCAGTGAGCAGTTCAAAGCTCCAGTCCAATGTTGCACGCAAGGTCTGATGGCGTGCCAGGGGCGTCTGGCAGGACTGGTTCAGCAACCGGAAGCTGCTTTGCAACTGCGCCAGCAAGCCGTGCAATCCGAAGTTGCCGACTTGCGCCGCTGCCAGTTCGATGGCCAGCGGTATGCCGTCCAGTCGATGGCAAATGTCTATCAGCAGCGGCAGTTCATCATCAGTCAGTTCAAAGCTGTCATGACTGGCCATGGCCCGCTCGACAAACAGTTGCAGGGCGGAAAAGGTCATGGCCTGGGCGCGGTCGAGGACGGCGATGGGCGGCGGGCAGTCGAGTGACTCCAGACGCTGGACGAATTCCCCTTCGGCCCGCAGGCTCTCGCGGCTGGTGGCGAGGATGTGCACGTGCGGCGCACTGCGCAGAATGTCTTCGCTGAGCTGGGCAATGGCGTCGACCAAGTGTTCGCAGTTGTCGATGATCAGCAGCATGTGGCGATCGCGCAGAGAGTCTGCAAGTCCGCTCCGGGGAGCGTCGTCGTGCAGGGCCAGTTCGAGTAGCGTCGCCAGATGACCGTCAATCATCAGCGGGCAGTTGATCGGGGCCAGGTCCAGCAGGTGTATGCCATCCCGGTAGCGACCGATCATTTGTTCGGCGACCCGCAGGGCTACGGTGGTCTTGCCGATGCCGCCGGGGCCGAGGAGGGTGATGAAGCGCTGGCGGGGCAGTTGCTCCATCAGGTTGTCGACCAGGGTCTGCCGGCCGATCATGCGCGTGCGGCGCACCGGCAGGTTATGCCGGCTCGACGCGGTACGTGCGGGCTCCGGCGCTTGCTCGGCCTGCTCGAGTGAATGCGGTGCGACGAAACTGTACCCGCGCTGGGCCACGGTGACGATGTAGCGCTGGCCGGCCTGACCGTCGCCGAGCGCCTTGCGCAACGCGGCCATGTGCACCCGCAGGTTGATGTCTTCGACCACGCTGCTGGGCCAGACCCGGGCGATCAGCTGCTGCTTGCTGACCACGTTGCCGGCGTGCTCAAGCAGGATCAACAGAATGTCCATGGCGCGCCGCCCCAGGCGCAAGGGCTGGTCGGCCTCCATCACCAGGCGTTGTCCGGGGTAGACCCGGTAGGGGCCGAAATGAACAGCCTGTTCGGGGGAAAGGGTCAACGAGTCGCTCCTGCTGCATCCGTCTAATACGCGGTTTTCGAGCATATTCCTCAGGTTTTTTACCCAGCGCAATGCGCCGCCCGGGTGACTGAAGGGGCAGGCATTGACTCTAACGTATCGGCCAATGGCTGTCGGTCCCGTGATCATTGGGCGCGACAGACGGACAGCAGTTGCCGAGGCTTTTTGCGCGCCATGGAAATTTAACAACGTTTAACTCGTCGCGCGTCCGGTCTAGCCCAAAACTCTCTTCCTGTAGGAGCGAGCTTGCTCGCGATGGAGTATCAATCGACACCAATGCGGCTGACACACCATCGCGAGCAAGCTCGCTCCTACAAAGGGATTCAATCCATCGCAAGGACAGAGCAATGAGCAACGTGGTGGTGGTCTATCACAGTGGCTACGGGCACACCCGGGTCATGGCCGAAGCCGTGGCCGGGGGCGTGGAACGGCATCTGGGCAGCACCTGCCAGTTGATTCCGGTCGAGGACGTGGACGAGCACTGGGAGCGGCTGCACAACGCCGACGCCATCATCTTCGGCGCGCCGACCTACATGGGCAGCGCCTCGGCGGCCTTCAAGGCATTCATGGAGGCCACGGCGGCGTTCTACCTGGCCCAGCCCTGGCGCGACAAACTCGCGGCCGGTTTCACCAATTCCGGCTGCCTGTGCGGCGACAAACTCAGCACCTTGTTGCAAATGGCCGTATTCGCCGCCCAGCACTCGATGATCTGGGTCGGCCTCGACCTGCTGCCGGCGCGTTCCAGCACCGGCGCGTTCAACGGCCAACTCAATCGCCTGGGCAGCTCACTGGGCGCCATGGCCCAGTCGAATGTCGAACAATCCCCCGACGATGCCCCTCCGCCCGAGGATCGCTGCACCGCCGCGCACCTGGGCGAGCGTGTGGCGCGCCTGGCGGATCGCATGAACCCGCTACCGGTTTGATTCACACCCCAACCCTCGTTAAGGAGGCATCACCCATGAGCACCTTCACTACCCGCGACGGCGTCGAGATCTACTACAAGGACTGGGGCACCGGTCAGCCGATTGTCTTCAGTCACGGCTGGCCGCTGAACGCCGACAGCTGGGAGTCGCAGATGATTTTCCTGGCCTCCAGGGGCTACCGGGTCATCGCCCACGACCGTCGCGGTCATGGGCGTTCCAGCCAGCCGTGGTCGGGCAATGACATGGACCATTACGCCGACGATCTGGCGCAGTTGATCGAGCTGCTCGATCTGCAAAACGCCGTGCTGTTCGGCTTCTCCACCGGCGGTGGCGAGGTGGCACGTTACATCGGTCGCCACGGCACCGGGCGCGTGGCCAAGGCCGGGCTGATTTCCGCGGTGCCACCGCTGATGCTCAAGACCGAAGCCAACCCCGGCGGCCTGCCGCTGGACGTGTTCGACGGCATCCGCCAGGCCTCGCTGGCCGACCGTTCGCAGCTGTACATCGACCTCGCCAGCGGCCCGTTCTTCGGCTTCAACAAACCTGACGCGCAACCGTCCCAGGGCATGATCGACTGGTTCTGGATGCAGGGCATGATGGCCGGCCACAAGAACGCCTATGACTGCATCAAGGCGTTCTCGGAAACCGACTTCACCGAAGACCTGAAGAAGTTCGACGTGCCGACCCTGGTGGTGCATGGCGACGCGGATCAGGTCGTGCCGTACGAAGCGGCGGGCGTCGCCTCCGCCAGGCTGGTGAAGGGCTCAACCCTGAAGATTTACCCGGGCGCCCCTCACGGTTTGACGGACACCCACAAGGATCAGCTCAACGCGGATCTGTTGGCGTTCTTGAAAGGTTAAAAAGCCGGATCAAAAGATCGCAGGCTTCGCCAGCTCCTACAGGGTTGCGTGCATGCCCGTAGGAGCTGGCGAAGGCTGCGATCTTTTGCTTTTAAGGCCATGCACCACCTGACTGCGCCACGCAAACGGATTGATGCCTTCGCTGCGGGTGAAGATGTGGCAGAAGTGCGCCTGATCGCAGAAGCCGCATTCAAGGCTGATCTGCGTAAGGCTCATGTCGGTGTACTGGATCAATTGCTTGGCCAGGACAATGCGCTGCTGGCGAATCCAGTCCTGGGGCGAGAGGCCGGTGCTGCACTTGAACGCGCGGGAGAAGTGACTGCGCGAGAGGGCGCAGGCCTGTGCCAGTTCAGTGACTTCCAGGCTGTCGCCCAGGCGTTCGAGGATCAGTTGTTTGACCAGCCGTTCGCGCTGCGGGCTGAGGCCGCCGGTGTGGGTCTTGCGTGGTTCGCTGGCAAGTGCGCGGGCGGTGGTGTGCTGTGGGGAAGCCATGGCCATTGTCCGGTCGGGGGAGGAAAAGCACTGGCGCCCGGTTTGAGCGATCAGCACCGTTACTCTGGAAAAACAGTTCTGCGCTGAGGGCTTCATTGTTGGCGGCGCCCGCTGTGGCTGACGAGTTAAACGTTGTTAATTCCATGCCCGAGGTTGTGAACACAGCACATCGTTGCAAGTGCGGGCGACGTTGATGGGCACAAGATGCGCAATATGGAGCGGGCCACAACGGACCGCCGATTGGTTTGAAAAGGTGAACAGATGAAACGGACATGGCAGGGAACGCTGGGCACCATCGGCCTGGTTCTGATATCCGCCAACGCGCTGGCCCAGGCGCCTGCGCAGGTGGGCACGCAAGTACCCGGTTACTTCCGGCTGGCACTGGGGGATTATGAAGTGACGGCGCTGTTCGACGGCTATAACGACCTGTCGCCGAAGCTGTTGCAAGGCATGAGCCAGAGCCAGATCCGCGCGCTGTTGGCCCGTCGTTCGATTGAAACCCCGGGTGTGCAGACCGCCTTCAACGCCTTTCTGGTCAACACCGGTAAACAGCTTGTCCTGATTGATACCGGGGCAGGGCAGTGTATCGGTCCTACCGCCGGCCAGCTCCCGGCCAACCTTCAAGCGGCCGGCTACAAGCCCGAGCAGGTGGACGCCATCCTGATCACCCACCTGCACCTGGATCACGTCTGCGGTCTGGTGGATGGCCAGCAGCAACCGGTGTTCGCCAATGCCACGGTGTACGCGGCCAAGGCCGAAGCCGACTACTGGCTCGACCCGCAGGCGTTGGCCAAGGCACCGGAAGCGGCCAAGGGCTACTTCAAAATCGCCCAGGATTCCATTGCACCTTACGTGGCCGCCGGCCGATTCAAGACCTTCACCCCCGGCCAGTCGCCGCTGCCGGGCGTGGTCGAGGCGCAACTGGAAGCCGGACACACGCCGGGCAGCACCACGTACCGTTTCACCTCGCAAGGGCAAAGCATCCTGTTCATGGGCGACCTGGTGCACAACCTCGCTGTGCAATTCCTGCACCCTGAGGTATCGATCGGTTTCGACGTCGACAGCCAGCATGCGATCAAAAGCCGCAACCAGGTGTTCAGTGCCGCTGCCACCAGCAAGACCTGGGTGACGGCGGCGCACCTGCCATTCCCCGGCATCGGTCATATCACCGCCGAAGGCAAGCATTTCCAGTGGGTGCCGGTGGAATACGGACCGTACAAACGAGCGGCGAACGTGCCGTTGATCGAGTAAAGTCGGCAGTTCTCGCGCCTGGCCGACCACACAAGGAACCCGAGCCTATGAACCGTAACGATCTGCGTCGCGTCGACATGAACCTGCTGGTGATTTTCGAAGCCCTGATGTTCGAAAAGAACCTGACCCGCGTCGCCGAAAAACTGTTCATGGGTCAGCCGGCGGTGAGCGCCGCGTTGGGGCGTTTGCGCGATCTGTTCGACGACCCGTTGCTGTTGCGCAACGGTCGCGGCATGGAACCGACGGCGCGTGCGTTGGCGATTCTCAAGGAGTTGCAGCCGGCGATGGACACCATTTCCGGCGCGGTCAGCCGGGCCAAGGAATTCGATCCGGAGACCAGTTGCGATGTGTTCCGCATCGGTCTGTCGGACGATGCCGAGTTTGGTTTGTTTCCGCCGTTGCTGCGTCAGTTGCAAGAGGAAGCACCGGGCATCGTCGTGGTCGTGCGGCGGGCCAATTATCTGTTGATGCCGGCGCTGCTGGCGTCGGGGGAAATCTCGGTGGGTGTGAGTTACACCACGGATCTGCCGGCCAATGCCAAGCGCAAGAAGCTGCGCGATATTCCCTGCAAGGTGCTGCGCGGCGACACCCGGCCGGGGACGCTGACCCTGGATGAGTACTGCGAGCGGCCCCATGCGATGGTGTCGTTCTCGGGGGACTTGAGCGGCAATATCGATCTGGATCTGGCGAAGGTCGGGCGTAGTCGTCGTGTGGTGCTGGGGGTGCCGCAGTTCAGTGGGTTGCGGGCGTTGCTCGCCGGGACCGAGATGATTGCCACTGTGCCGGATTATGCGGCGTGTGCGTTGGTCGAGGGGTGTGGGTTGCGGGCCGAGGATCCGCCGTTCGAGATTGAGGCGGCGCAGTTGTCGATGGCCTGGAGCGGGGTGCATGACAATGATCCGGCGGAGCGGTGGTTGCGGTCGCGGATCAGTCAGTTCATGTCGGTGACTTTGGATATTCCGTAGCTGTAGACCTTGGCGGCCTATGGGCCGACCAGGCTGCTTTTTTGATTGAGTACATATCCGTTTTTTCGGTAACGGCGGCTGGCGGTTTCGCCCTGACGGCGAGTCACTTTTTTTACAAGCGCCTAAAAAAAGTAACCAAAAAAACGCTCGCCCCGAACGTACGGCCCCTCGCTAAGGCTCGGCGTTCCTTCGCTCCGGTATTCATCCGGGGGCATTGCCCTCCGGTCGGCTTCGCTTCGACCTACATGCAATGAGTTCGACTGCGTCGAACGGCGCTGCGCGCCCATCCCCGGATGAACACCTCCRCTCAGCCTKCCGAGGGGGCGGGTGGATCAAGATCAAGAGCTGCAGGCGAGCTAACGCTCGGCCTGATGAGTGGTGAGAAGCGTCTGTGTACGCCGATCAACTGTAGGAGCTGGCTTGCCAGCGAAGGCGGCCTGCCAGCCGACCAATCTCTCACAGACATACGCTGATCCACTGTAGGAGCGAGCCTGCTCGCGATAGCGGTGGATCAGTCAACACCAATGCCGGATGTAATGCCGCCATCGCGAGCAAGCTCGCTCCCACAGGGAATGTGCCGCGTTCTGACAGCCCTGTTTAAAAGCCGTCAGCCTCTATTCCTGAAAGCCACACCGCCTTGCGTCGTTGCCTACAACTACGCCAGAATCCGCCGGCTTGTGAGTCTTGTACTCGGTCTTTATCGTTTCCCTGTCGCTGTAACTTCAGCGACCGGGTTTAGCGACCCGACCAGGTATAAGCGCAACAAGGCTCCAGTCTCTATTGCACATATTCGTGTGTTTGCAATTTTCGACATGGTGGCTGTGCGCGGGAGACCTTCGGGTCTGCCGGGTCTTATACCTCCCGGTTCGCTAACCTGCGTACAGCTGCCACCCTTACTTGTTTAGCGACGGGTTTTGGTGGTTTTACCAGGTATAAAGGAGCTCCGCCATGTTCAAACCAACCCCGAATCCCCCGCAATCCGACGACGTTTCCCCCTACGATTCGCTCGACTCCAGAAAGCTCCACGAAGCCGCCGACCGCGCACTGGATCACTACCTCAATCCCCCGAAAGATCCGGCTCCATCGCACAAACCCAGCACGATGTTTGTCATCGCCCCCGACATCAATACCGAAACGCTATTGGCCCACGCCTGCGAATCCCTGGCCTCGGCCAGCATCATGGCCAGTGACCTTGCGGGATTTCTGCAAAGCCCTCATCGCAACGCGCTGCTGGGGATTGCGCAGATCATCATGCTTGGTGAGCTGGCGGTGAATCGGGCGCTGGATAATCTCGACCCGCAGGAATAACCCGGTAGAGGCAACAACAAATAAACCTGTGGGAGCAAGCTCGCTCCCACAGGGTTCCATGTCGTTTGGTCGATCTCGGTCTTCCCGCAAACAGAGCACGTACATTCAATTTTTCCTGCCCCCGTCCCGGCACTATCGAATCCAGTCCCGGCGCATCGGCGCCGGTGTTTTTTCATTTGTGCGGGTAGGCCATGGACGCTTCGCGACGCGATGATCGGGCGCAAGACTGGGGGCTGCTGTTCCTGCGGGTCAGCGGCGGGCTGTTCCTGTTGTGGGTGCACGGTTTGCCCAAGCTGCTGCACTACAGTGCCGAGTTGCAAAACATCGAAGACCCTTTCCACCTGGGCGCGAACCTGACGCTGGTGCTGGCGATTTTCGCCGAGGTCGTGTGCCCGCTGCTGATCGTCGGCGGGTTGCTGGCGCGTCTGGCATGTTTGCCTATTCTGTTTGTGCTGTGGGTGTCGATGTTGATCGTGCATCCGCAGTGGACCCTCTTCGAAGGCCAGTTCGGCTGGCTGTTGCTGATTGTCTTCACCAGCATTTTCATCGCCGGGCCGGGACGGCTGGCGCTCAATGTCCGTTTCGCCGGAGCCTTGCGTTATGTCTGAATCCAATCGCCGTGAGCCGGCAAGTCCCGGGCCTGATGAGGTGGTGACCCTGATCGTCAAACACCGGGTCAAGGCCGGTTTCGAAGTGCCTTATGAAGCCTGGCTGCGCAACATCGTCAAGGTGGCCGCACAGAACGTCGGGCACTTGGGCGTGGATGTGGTGCGTGGCAAGCACACCGGCCTCGATACCTACACCTGCGTGCTGCGTTTTTGCTCGACCGAAGCGATGCAGAACTGGCTCGATTCACCGCAACGCCAGGCACTGGTCGACGAAGCCGCGCCGATGCTCGCCGATGGCGACCAGACCGAAGTCAATCCGGTCAACGAGTTCTGGTTTTCGCCCCAGGCCGAAGCCGGGACGCCACCGCCGCGCTGGAAGCAAGCAGTGGTGACGCTGCTGGTGATCCTGCCGCACACCTTGCTGGTGCCGCTGCTCTGGGGGCCGTTGTTGCGGCTCAACGCCTTGCTCTCCAACTACGTGGTTGCCACGTTCCTGATCACCCTGACCATCGTGCTGTCGGTGGTTTACATCTTCATGCCCATGGCGACGCGTCTGTTTGCGCCCTGGCTGTCTCCCGCTACTTTGCACGAGGAACCGTGATGAACGCCGATCTGATTCTGTTCAATGGTCAATTCCACACCGTTGACCGCGAAAAACCGCTCGCCAGCGCCGTGGCGATCAGCGACGGTCGTTTTGTCGTGGTGGGCAGCGATGCCCAGGCCATGGCCCTGCGTGGTTCGACCACCCAGGTGATCGACCTCAAGGGCCGTTGTGTGGTTCCCGGGCTCAACGACTCGCACTTGCACCTGATCCGTGGTGGCTTGAACTACAACCTGGAACTGCGTTGGGAAGGTGTGCCGTCACTGGCCGATGCCTTGCGCATGCTCAAGGATCAGGCTGACCGCACGCCGACTCCGCAGTGGGTGCGGGTGGTCGGTGGCTGGAACGAATTCCAGTTCGCCGAGAAACGTATGCCAACGCTTGCAGAGCTCAATCAGGCCGCACCGGACACACCGGTGTTCGTCCTGCACCTGTACGACCGCGCCTTGCTCAACCGCGCCGCGTTGCGCGTAGCCGGTTACACCCGCGACACGCCGAACCCGCCGGGTGGCGAGATCGTGCGTGACACCAATGGCGAGCCGACCGGCATGCTGGTGGCGCGGCCCAACGCGATGATTCTGTACTCGACCTTGGCCAAGGGGCCGAAGCTGCCGCTGGAGTACCAGGTCAACTCGACCCGCCAGTTCATGCGCGAACTCAATCGCCTGGGCCTGACCAGTGCCATCGATGCCGGCGGCGGTTTCCAGAATTACCCGGACGATTACCAGGTGATCGAACAGTTGGCGAAGGATGAGCAACTGACCGTGCGCATCGCCTACAACCTGTTCACCCAAAAACCCAAGGAAGAGTTGACCGACTTCAAGAACTGGACCGGCAGCGTGAAGCTGCACCAGGGCGACGATTACCTGCGGCACAACGGTGCCGGGGAAATGCTGGTGTTCTCGGCGGCGGACTTCGAAGACTTCCTTGAACCGCGCCCGGACCTGCCGCAAACCATGGAAGCGGAACTGGAGCCAGTGGTGCGCCATCTCGTTGAGCAACGCTGGCCATTCCGCTTGCACGCTACCTACAACGAATCCATCAGCCGCATGCTCGACGTGTTCGAGAAGGTCAATCGCGACATTCCGTTCAACGGCTTGCCGTGGTTTTTCGACCACGCCGAAACCATCACTCCGCAGAACATCGAGCGGGTGAGGGCGTTGGGCGGCGGCATCGCAATTCAGGATCGCATGGCGTTCCAGGGTGAATACTTCGTTGAGCGTTACGGCGCCAAAGCGGCCGAAGCCACGCCGCCGATCAAACGCATGCTGGCCGAGGGCGTACCGGTCGGTGCCGGTACCGACGCGACCCGGGTGTCGAGCTACAACCCGTGGACCTCGCTGTACTGGATGGTCAGCGGTCGCACCGTCGGCGGCATGGAGTTGCACGCCGAAGGCCTTTCGCGCCTGACTGCACTGGAACTGTTCACCCATGGCAGCGCCTGGTTCTCGTCGGAGCAAGGCAAGAAAGGCCAGATCAAGGTCGGGCAATTGGCCGACGTCGCGGCCCTCAGCGCGGACTTTTTCAGCGTCGACGAAGAGGCGATCAAGTGGATCGAGTCGGTGCTGACCGTGGTCGGCGGCAAGGTGGTGTACGGCGCCGGTGACTTCGAGAAGCTCGGGCCGGCCAGCGTACCGGTGCTGCCGGACTGGTCGCCGGTGGTGAAGGTCCCGGGCCACTGGCGCCCGACGTCGCCGATGCAGGCCCAGGTTCACCATTGCAGCGGCCCGTGCGCGGTGCATTCCCACAGTCATGAACGGGCGCGCCTGTCGAACGCGCCGGTCAGCGATTTCGCCGGTTTCTGGGGCGCCTTTGGCTGCTCGTGTTTTGCCTTCTGACCCATTTAAAAAAGCGCCGGCCCAACAGGTCGGCGTTGACTGCGACAACCATCCACCAAGGAGTTTCCAATGAGCAACGTACCTTACAAGCGCCTGAACAAAGACGATGCCGTGGTATTGCTGGTCGACCACCAGACCGGTCTGATCTCGCTGGTGCAGGATTTCTCGCCCAACGAGTTCAAGAACAACGTGCTGGCCTTGGGTGACATCGCCAAGTTCTTCAAATTGCCGACCATTCTAACCACCAGTTTCGACAGCGGTCCGAACGGTCCGATCGTGCCGGAGCTCAAGGCGCAGTTCCCGGACGCGCCGTTCATTGCACGCCCGGGCCAGATCAACGCCTGGGACAACGAAGACTTCGTCAAGGCGATCAAGGCCACCGGACGCAAGCAACTGATCATCGCCGGTGTGGTGACCGACGTATGCGTGGCGTTCCCGACCCTGTCGGCCATTGCCGAAGGCTTTGAGGTGTTTGTGGTGACCGATGCTTCCGGCACCTTCAACACCACCGTGCAGCAAGCGGCCTGGGCACGCATGTCGGCCGCCGGTGCGCACCTGCTGAACTGGTTCTCTGTGGCCTGCGAGCTGCAAGGCGACTGGCGTAACGACATGGAAGGCCTGGCCAACCTGCTGTCTGAGCGCTTGCCGAACTATCGCAACCTGATCAATAGCTACACCAAATTTACCGCCAAATAAGACCCGTCAGTCGCTCCCACAAGGGATCCAGGCTGTTCACAGTATTTGTGAATGACACAGATCCAGTGTGGGAGCGACGGTGCGGCGATCCGACCTGCTCGAGATAGAGGCGACGCGGTTTGCCGCGTCACCGGTTCAAGGCGTGACGATATTGAACTGCGGCGCGAAGGTATCGAGGCTGCTCATCAACTCCCCAAGCTTCTTGCCATTGCCTTGCAACTTGATCAGGCCTTTCTGGATCGCCGCCGGGATATCCAGTTGCTTGAGGCTGATCTGTTCCAGGGTGGCCTTGCTCATGGTCACGCTGGCGTCCGCCTGAGGATTGAGCCCGGCACGGTGGGTCAGCACACCATTGCGCAGGGTCAGGTTGAAGTCCTTGTTCTGATCCTCGAAGGTCCAGTTCAGGGTCAGGTCATGGCCTACAGCCTTTTCACTGTCCAGGCGAACCGCCAGGAAGTCGAAGAACATCTGCGGGCTCATCGCCCGAACCATGTCCACCGATACCGACGTGCCCGCTTGGGGTGGCACGCCATCGCGCAGTTCCATGGCACCGGTCAGGTACATGTTGCGCCAGGTGGCGTTTTCACTTTGATAGCCCATTTGCTCCAGCGTCTGGGCCTGGGCTTTGCGCGCATCGCCGTTGTCCGGGTTGGCGAACAGCAACTGATTGCCCAGTTGCGCGGCCCAGCGGTATTCACCCTTGGCCATTGCCGCCTGCATTTTCCCCAGCACGGCCGCGTCGCCGCCCATGGCTTCGACCGAACGCCTGGCCGTTTCTACCGGTGGCAGTGGATTGAGGTTGGCCGGGTTACCGTCATAGAAACCCATGTAGCGCTGATACACCGCGCGGGTGTTGAAACTCAGCGAGCCGTAGTAGCCACGGGTGTACCACTTCTGGTCGAGGGTGCCAGGCAATTTCTTGATCGAATCGGCGATTTCCAGCGACGTCAGGCCCTGATTCAGCAAGTGCAGGGTGCGGTCGTTGAGGAAGGCGTACATGTCGCGCTGGTCGGCGAGGAAGGTGCGGATGCGTTCGCCGCCCCAGGTCGGCCAGTTGTGCTGGGCGAACAACACATCGCTCTTGTCACCGTAACGCGCCAGGCTGCTGTCCAGGTACTCGGCCCAGGCCTTGGCGTCGCGCACTTGCGCGCCGCGCGGGGTGAGGATGTTGTGCATCATTTGCGTGGCGTTTTCTGCCATGCACAAGGCGCGCAACTGCGGCAGGTACAGGTTCATTTCCGCCGGTGCTTCGGTGCCCGGGGTCAACTGGAACTCCACGTCGAGGCCGGCGATGGTGCGGGTTTCCAGTTCCTTGTCGATCAGGTCGGTGGGCGGGATCAGGGTGACGGTGCCGCCGCTCGGCGTGCTTTTGCCCAGGCCGGCATCGACCTGGCCTTTTTCGCCCCGGGGCAGCAGGCTGCCGAACTGGAACTGCGCGCGGCGGCTCATGGCGTTGCCGGCGTAGACGTTCTCGCTCATCACGTGTTCCATGAACCCGGCGGGGGCGAACACCTTGACCTTGCCGGCTTTGACGTCGGCTTCGTCGATGACCCCGCGCACGCCACCGAAGTGGTCGACGTGGGTGTGGCTGTAGATCACCGCCACCACCGGTTTGTGCGGACGGTTCTGGTAGTACAGGTCCAGTGCTGCCCTGGCGGTTTCGGCCATGGTCAGCGGGTCGATGATGATCAGCCCGTCATCGCCTTCGATGATGGTCATGTTGGCGAGGTCAAGGCCGCGCACTTGATACAGTCGAGGGCTGACTTCGAACAGTCCGGCATGGGCGCTGAGTTGGGCCAGGCGCCAGAGGCTCGGGTTGACCGACTCCGGGGCCTGATCCCTGGCGAGGAAGTCATAGGCCTGGATATCCCAGATGACCTTGCCCGAGGCGTCCTTGACCTGGCCCTTGAACGGCGCGATCAGGCCCTTGGTGACCGACTCGTAGTCGGTGCGGTCGGTGAAGGGCAGTTGTTGCAGCACGGCGGCGTTACTGGCCGTGGTTTGCGGGCTGGCCGCGACCGGTCCGTCGGCGGCGACCACCGATTGCGCAAGGCAGGCAGTGATCAGGCAAGCGAGCAGCCCACGAGGGCTCAAGGTGAAACGAGGCATGGCGTCTCCGTTTTTATCGTTATGGTCAGACCAGCTTCGAGGGTAGGGCGGGGCTCGGGCAGGGCGATCATCAGCAACGGACAAAAAACATTCAGGGCCGCTATCCTTGGACCAGGCATATCCAGCAGGTTGACCCATGCTTGAAGTCCATGGCGTGTTCAAAAGCTACGCCACACCGCAGGGGCCGCTGCCGGTGCTGCAAGGCGTCGACCTGACGCTCAGGCCCGGCAGCAGCCTGGCGCTGATGGGTGAGTCGGGCAGTGGCAAAAGCACCTTGCTGCACCTGATCGCCGGGCTGGACAGGATCGATCGCGGCAGCATCCGCAGTGGCGAGCATCGTCTGGAACAGATGAATGAAGGGCAACTGGCGAACTGGCGCCGTACGGAAATCGGCCTGGTGTTCCAGCAATTCAACCTGATCGGCAGCCTGCGGGTCGAAGACAACCTGGCGATTCAGGCGCGTCTGGCCGGGCGCCATGACCCACACTGGCAGGCGCACCTGGTGCAGCGCCTGGGCTTGGGCGAGCTGCTGCGGCGCTACCCGGAGCAACTGTCCGGCGGCCAGCAGCAACGGGTCGCGCTGGGGCGGGCGCTGGCGTCGCGCCCGCAACTGCTGCTGGCCGACGAGCCCACCGGCAGCCTCGATGAAACCACCGGCGCCGAGGTGTTGCAGTTGCTGCTGGAATTGCTCGACGACAGTCCCACCAGCCTGTTGATGGTCACCCACAGTCCCGGCGTGGCGGCGCGGCTGGCGGAAAAAGCGCTGCTGTGCGGTGGTCGTCTTGCCGGTGTGGGGGCGCGCTGACATGCGCATTTTCGGCGAAACCCTGCGCGCCCTGCTCAGCCACTGGCGGCAGCACCCGGTACAGTTTTTCAGTGTGCTGACCGGGTTGTGGCTGGCCACCAGTCTGTTGACCGGCGTCCAGGCACTCAACAGCCAGGCCCGCGACAGTTATGCCCGCGCCAGTCGGTTGATCGGTGGCGAACCTCAGGCCAGCCTCAGTGCGCCCGGCGGCGGCACGTTCCCACAGCAATGGTTTATCGATCTGCGCCGAGCGGGGTGGCCGGTGTCACCGGTACTGCAAGGGCGAGTCACGCTCAAGGGCCATGAAGAGCAGCGCTTGCAGTTGATGGGCATCGAGCCGGTGTCGCTGCCGGCGGGCGCGGCGGTGGCCGGGCAGGCGCTGGCGATTGAACAGGTGGTCGATTTTTTCAGCCCGCCGGGCACTACCTGGATATCGTCGCAAACCTTGCAGGCACTGGATTTGCGTGAGGGTGACCGGCCCTTGAACCTGGCTGGCGCGGCACTGCCGCCGTTGCATGTGCAGGCTGATATGGCGCCCGGTGTGCTGCTGGTGGACATCGGTTTTGCCCAGCAGATTCTGGGGTTGCCGGATCAGTTGTCGCGTCTGCTGTTGCCGAAGGACTTCACTGCGCCGCTACCGGATTCGCTCAAGGGGCAGCTGCAACTCAAGAGCGCCGATGAAGAAAACAACCTGGCGCGCCTGACCGAAAGCTTTCACCTGAACCTCGATGCCCTGGGGGTACTGTCGTTCGTTGTCGGCCTGTTTATCGTGCACGCCGCCATCGGGCTGGCGCTGGAGCAACGGCGAAGCCTGCTCCGGACCCTGCGTGCCTGCGGTGTGAGTGCGCGGATGCTGATCGCTTGTCTCGCCGTCGAATTGGGTGGATTGGCCCTGATCGGCGGTGTGGCCGGGGTGGTCAGCGGCTACCTGCTGGCCGGCGTGCTGTTGCCCGATGTCGCCGCCAGCCTGCGTGGCTTGTACGGCGCCGAAGTGGCGGGGCAGTTGAGCCTAAGCCTGTCGTGGTGGTTCAGCGGTATCGGCTTGAGCCTGGTCGGCGCGTTGCTGGCCGGTGCCAGCAGCCTGCTGCGGGCGGCGCGCTTGCCCTTGCTGGCGCTGGCCGACCCGCAGGCCTGGCATCAGGCCCATGCCCGCTGGTTGCGACGCCAGGGCGGGGTGGCAGCAATGGCCGGGGTGATTGCGCTGCTGGCGTTGATTTTCGGCGACAGCCTGGTCATTGGCTTCGTATTGATGGCGGCGCTGTTGATCGGTGCCGCACTGGCACTGCCGGTGGTGCTCAGTTCGCTGCTCAGTCTCGGTTCGCAGCGCAGTCGCTCGGTGCTCGGCCAGTGGTTTGTCGCCGATTGCCGTCAACAACTGCCGGCCCTGAGCCTGGCGTTGATGGCGCTGCTGCTGGCCATGGCGGCGAACATCGGTGCCGGCAGCATGACCGCAGGCTTTCGCCAGACCTTCAGCGACTGGCTCGAACAACGGCTGACGGCCGAGCTTTACCTCAATCCCCAGAACCCGGCCCAGGCCCGGGAGCTGCACAGCTGGCTCGACCAGCAACCGCAACTGGCGGCGGTGCTGCCCAACTGGCAGGTTTCGATCCAGTTGCAGGGCTGGCCGACGGACCTGTCCGGGATCATCGACCATCCGACCTATCGCCAGCACTGGCCGCTGCTCGAAGCTTTGGGCGACACCCCTTGGGAGCGGCTGGCCAAGGACGATGCGGTGATGCTCAGCGAGCAACTGGCCCGGCGCCTGCGCGTGCAGCTCGGCGATCACCTGACGCTGCCGACGCCAACCGGCCCGTGGTCGCCACGGATCGTCGGGATCTACGCCGACTACGGCAATCCCAAGGGCCACATTCTGGTCAATATCCATCAACTGCTGCGCGGCTGGCCGCAATTGGCACCGAGCCGCTTCAACCTGCGCATCGAGCCGGCGTCGATCCCTGCGTTCGTCGCGGCGTTACAGGCGCGTTTTACCCTCGACGACAGCCGCATCGTCGATCAGGCGCGGCTCAAGGGTTGGTCCACGCAAGTCTTCGAACGCACTTTTGCCGCCACCGCCGCGCTCAATAGCCTGACGCTGTGCGTGGCCGGGGTGGCGCTGTTCATCAGTCTGTTGACCCAAAGCCAGAGCCGTCTCGGGCAACTGGCGCCGCTGTGGGCACTGGGGGTGACACGTCGGCATTTGATGTTGCTCAACCTCGGGCAAACCTGGTTGCTGGCGCTGCTGACCCTGGTGCTGGCGTTGCCGCTGGGCATCGCCCTGGCGTGGTGCCTGGACACGGTGATCAACGTGCAGGCCTTTGGCTGGCGCCTGCCGTTGCGGGTGTTTCCATGGCAACTGTTGCAATTGATGGGGCTGGCGCTGGTGGCGACGCTGCTGGCTTCGGCCTGGCCGTTGTACCGTTTGTACCGCACGCAACCGGCGGACCTGCTGCGGACGTTCGCCCATGAAGATTAAGCTCGGCGTGTTGCTCCTGGCGCTGCTGGCGAGCGGTTGCGATCAACCGGCACCGGTAGAAAAGGGTTTTGCCGGGCTGGGCAACCAGGCCGCTGCGTTCACCAAGGTGGTGCCCGGTCGGGTGTTCAGCTTCCCGGCGGATCACGGCCCGCACGACGGCTTTCGCATCGAATGGTGGTACGTCACGGCCAACCTGAAGGACGATCAGGGGCATGAGTTCGGCGCGCAATGGACGTTGTTCCGCAGTGCCTTGAATGCCACCCCCGAGGTGGCGGGTTGGCAGAATCAGACGATCTGGCTCGGTCACGCGGCGGTGACGTCGGCGACGGTGCATCACGCGGCTGAACGCTATGCCCGTGGTGGCGTCGGTCAGGCCGGTGTCAGCCTCACGCCGTTCAATGCGTGGATCGACGACTGGCAGTTGCGCAGTCAGGCGACTGCCGACGACCCTTTAGCCGATCTGCAACTCAGTGCTCGTGACCGGCGTTTCAGCTACCGGTTGCGGTTGACCTCGACAGGTCCGCTGGTGCTTCAGGGGGACCAGGGATTCAGCAGGAAATCCGAGCAGGGTCAGGCCTCGTATTACTACAGCCAGCCGTTTTTCCAGGCCAGCGGTACGCTGGACATCGACGGCCAAACCTTTCAGGTCAGTGGCCCGGCCTGGCTTGACCGCGAATGGAGCAGCCAGCCCCTGACAGGCAATCAGACCGGTTGGGACTGGTTCTCCCTGCACCTGGACAGCGGCGAGCAGGTGATGCTGTATCGCATGCGGCAAAAGGACGGCGAGCCTTACCTCATCGGCACCTGGATCGACGCCCGGGGCCAGACACAAATGCTGCACGCCAGCGACATCAGCCTCACGCCACAAGACACCGCGCGCGTGGCAGGACGCGAGATGCCCGTGCGCTGGTCGATCAAGATCCCCGCCAGACACCTCGATATCGCCATCACCGCGCTCAATCCCCAGGCCTGGATGGACTTGCGCATTGCGTATTGGGAAGGCCCGGTGCGCCTCAGTGGCAGCCATGCAGGGATCGGATATCTGGAAATGACCGGGTACTAGCCACGAAAATCAGAGGCCCGCGGCGACCACTCGCCGAACAGCGTCTATGCTCATCGCACACATGGCGTTGAGCCCGGTTTCAACGCCGTTTGTTGCCATCAATCACAGGGAAAGTACTGTCTATGAAACGCCACGCACTGACCAAAGCCATCACCCTCGCAACCTTGCTGTCTGCCGCCAGTTTTGGCGCAGTTGCCGCCGATATTCCGCTGTCCGAAGTCGTGGTGGCTGATCAGGTCACCACCACAGTCGTTTCGGTTGATACCGCGAATCATTCCGTGGTCCTTAAAGGTCCGCAGGGTAATGAGTTCCCTGTGCAACTGACCGACAAGGCGAAAAACCTCAAAAACCTCAAGGTCGGCGATACGGTCGATATCCGGGTTACCAGCGCCGTTGCGGCCTACCTCGACACCGATGTCGACAAAGGCCTGCCGGGCACCGCCGAAGCCACCGGTGAAATGCGCGCAGCGCCAGGTAGCGCCAACCCCGGTGGCGAAGCTTATCGTCAGGTGAAAGTGCAGTTGAAAATCACCCACATTGACGTGAAAAAGCACAAGGTGACCTTCGAAAACCCGGAAGGCCAGTCCAAGACCGTCGACGTCAAACGACCCGAGGTCCAGGCCAAACTCAAGGACTTGAAAGTCGGGCAAAGCGTGAATGTGGTTTATACCGATGTATTGACGGTGACCAGCAGGCACTGATATTGGCTCTGAACGGGTTGATTGTTTTTGTGCAGGTTTTGTATAGGAATAATCAACTCGTATGGTCGAACTGGTGAGTTTGTGGCTCGGTGCGGGATAGGATTTATATCGACATTTTATTACATATGGTGTCGATAAATTTCATCTTTACCGCACGGACATATTTAGCCACTTCTACTAAAATACTTTCCGTTCGCCCAGTGCAGGGCTCTTTACCAGTGCATGGATTGCCGAGGCCAGTGCACTGGGCGAACACTTTTTTGCTGTATTGAAAGTTTCGGATATAAAAAGCGGGTGACCAACAGGTCGCCCGTTTTTTATTGAACGGTGAGACATCGTTCAGTCATGTTTGTTATTGACTTGAACAACATCGGCCAACGCCGCGAAACACTGCTCGATCGAACGCCGCTGGCTGTCGGCATACAGCTCCAGTTCATCGATCGTCGGCCGCCCCAGAGCCTGTTCGAAGGCTTGCTGGTTGGAGTGCACGCCGTAACGGGTCTGCGCCGCATCCCCAAGGTTCGACTGGAAAATCCCCGCCGCGCTGACCGGCAGGAAGTCTTCGTACACCAGCGGTTCAACCCGCAGGCAACCGCTGCCGAGCAGGTCTTCCAGGGCGACGTTTGTCAGGTTACCCGCCGCCAGGCCTTGTTCCGTCACGAAGTAGCGGAAGTAAGCCAGGCCCTGTTGGCGCATGTCTTCCCAGGTGTCAGGGAATTCGTTGAAGTGCTGCGCCATGAGCGCGTTGTAACGCTCGGCGTTGGCTTCGTTGGGGAAGTCCTTGAGTTCGTCCCGCGCGGCATTGAGCAAGCGGTCGTACAGTGCCCGGCCTTTGGGCGTGAGGGCGGCACCGCGCTGTTCGATTTCGCCGAAACGGGCGCTGTGACTGCCGCGAGCCTGGTTTTGATCGGTGAAGGCAATCGGCTCGTCCAGGGCCTTGAAACTGGTCTGGCGCAACAGGATCGGGCATTGGCGGCGGGGCGGGCCTTCGATCACTGCCTTGGGGGTGATGCCATGGGCCGGCATTTGCGCCTGGACGATGTCGATGTCCAGGGTCCGTGGTGTCAGGTGGTTGATGTGCGGGCCCTTGAACGCCACCACATCGGCGATCAGACGATGCTGGGCGCTGAGTTGTCGATACTGCTCGGCAGTGACGGTGGCGCTGTGGTGCCAGCGAAACGTCTCCAGGGCCTGTTCGACGAACGCCAGGGCTTCCTGCTCGGTCAGGCCACCCCGGGATTCGGCACGTTCGATGAGGGAGAGGGCCGTGGGGGTGAAGATCGAGCGCTGGTCGAGCATCGACTGGGCGAACGCTCGCAGCTCCGGGTCTTCGATCAATTCCAGGCGCAACAGCGAGGTGAATACCCGAAACGGGCTGACCTGCAACGATGCTTCATGCACCGCGCGAAAAGCCGTGGAATGCACCGGCACGCCGGCCGGTGTCAGGTCGTAGTAACCCACCGGTTGCATGCCCATCACCGCGAACAGGCGGGCGAGAGTCGCCAGTTCAGCGGCCGTACCGACGCGGATCGCCCCATGACGCTCCAGGTCCAGGCGCTCGATTTCGCCGGTGCTCGTGAGCTGTTGTGCGACTTGCGAGTCGCTGTCCAGCACGCGGCGGTTGGTCTGTTCCACCAATTCCATCAACGCGCCGTACAACGGCACTTCCTCGCGATACATGTCGGACATCGCTTTGGAGAAGCGTTGGCGGATCAGGTCAGGGCTGACGAAGTTCGGGTGGTTCATGAACAGGATTCCTGGCGCGGTGACGTAAAGGATGGACGAAAGATCGCAGCCTTGCGCGACGCCGACAAACGAAGTTTCTGACGAACTTCATTCTGCAAAGGACTGCATGCCTAGTGCAGTCGTTGATCCTGTGGGCTCTCCGAGCGCAGCGATGCCAAAAACTCCCGATACAGTCGCGCCGAACCGGTGGGGGCTTCCACCATGGGCATGTGCCCGACGGCGTCCCAGATATGCACGCGCAGGTCGGCGATGCCCTTGCTCCAGACCGCCACGCTGCTGACATCGATCAGCCGGTCCTTGCGCCCCCACAACAACAGGGCCGGGGCGGTGATGTCGGGCAGATGCGGTTCCATCGGCGGACTGGCGCGCATTTCGCGGAAGATTTCTTCCAGCTCCTCGCGGGACTGTTCATAGCGCTGGGCGACGGCATCGAGAACCAGCTTCGGTACCCAGGGTGGCGAAGCCATGGTCATGGCGTAGAAGCGCTGGAATTCTTCGCGCGAGTGAATCAGAAACGGGTTGTGGCCCTTGGCCAAATGCCGCTCGAGGTCACTGGGCTCGGGCGCGGTGACACCCGCCGGGTCGATCAGCGCCACGGACACAATGCGCTCGGGGTACGTGGCCGCGAGCCATGCCGCCATGTAGCCGCCCATGGAATTGCCGATGACATGGACTTTCTCCACCCCGCACACGTCCAGCAGCTGGATCATGCGCTTGGCCTGTAGCGGGATGTCATAGCCGCCGCCGGCCTTGAAGCCGGTTTCGCCATGGCCGGCGATGTCCGGGATGATCACCCGGTGGCTGCCGACAAAGTGCCGGGCGAAACGCAGCCAGAGGTTCTTGTCGGCGCTGAAGCCATGGAGCATCAGCACATTGCTGGTGGCCTCGTACGGTCCGCCTTGCCAGGTCGAGACGGTCATCTCGGGGATGGGCACGACGATTTTGTGCAGCCGGTACAACTTGGCCTCGGCCGCCATGTTCAAGTCATAGAGCCAGTAGCCGATGGCCGGGTAGGTCAGCCAGCTCCAGGCGACGAACACTGCGAGAACGACGAACAACAAAAGCATCACGCGTCTCCCTTGTATCTGCTCAGGACAAAATGTGATCGGCGGGTTTCAGCGCTCGGGTCAAGCGATGAAAGCTGAAGCTGAACCCCGGAAACATGGCAATCACATGACCGCTCCTGCTTTGATACCAACTGTGGCAACCACCGGACTTCCACACGGTGCGTTCCATTTCCCGGTGGATCATTTCAGTGTAGGTACGTTCCGCCTCATGGCGAACTTCAATGCTGCGTAAACCTTGAGTCTTCAAGGTGCGAATGCAATCGAGGATGTAGTTCATCTGGGATTCGATGATGAATAGCGCCGAGGTGTGGCCGATGCCGGTGTTCGGCCCGGTGACGATGAACAGGTTGGGGAAGTCGGGCAGGGCGGTGCCAAGGTAGGCCCGCGGGTATTGCGCCCAGACCTCCTTGAGACATGTGCCGTTTTTGCCCGTTACCGGGTAGCAAATCACCCCGTCGGTGGCGTCGTAGCCGGTGGACCAGACGATCAGGTCCAGGTCAATGTGCTGGCCATCGAGGGTAACGATGCCGGTTTCGTCGATGGACGCGATACCTTGTTCGCGGCTGTGCAGCGTCACGTTGCTACGGGCCAGGGCCGGGTACAGCGTGCTGGACAGAATTACCCGTTTACAGCCGATGGTGTAGTCCGGCGTCAGCTGGCGCCGCAGTTCGGTGTCCGGCACCTGGTGTTTGAGAAAACGCAGGGCCTGGCGCTGGACCATGTGCACCGCCGGCTTCGAATACTTGAAGCCAAACACCCGGGTTTCGAATTGCCAGTAGATACCCCAGCGCAGCAACTTGTAGGCGGGTTTGAGCCCCAGCAGCCAGCGCTCGAAGCGGCCAAACCTGCGATCAGCCCGGGGCAATACCCAGTGGGGCGTGCGCTGGAACACATGCAAGTGCCCGACGTCCGGGGCAATGGCCGGAATGACCTGGGCCGCACTGGCGCCGCTGCCGACGATGGCCACGGATTTTTGCCGGTAGTCGTAGCCGTGATCCCAGTTGTTGGTGTGAAAAGTCTTGCCCTGAAAGCGTTCCTGTCCGTCGAAGTGCGGCACCACTGGTTGACTCAGCGGCCCGGTAGCGTTGATCAGGAACTGCGCGCAAAACGTGCCTTTGTCGGCGGTGTACAGCGTCCAGCGTTTGTTGGCGTCGTCCCATTCGACGCGCTCGACATTCGCGCTCAGTTCTACCTTGTCCCGCAGGCCGAAGTGTTCCACCACATGGCGGGTGTAGCGGCGCAGTTCGGCCTGTCCGGCGAACATTTGCGTCCAGCGATAAGGGGCGAAAGACAATGAGTAAAGCGGCGAGGGCACATCGACTGCCGCGCCGGGATAGGTGTTCTGGCACCAGGTGCCGCCGAAGAAATCCCGTCGTTCCAGCAGGCGGAAATCGTCGATGCCGGCCTTGAGCAGATTGATTGCAGCACATTGGCCGCCAAACCCGCTGCCGATGATCAATACTTGAAAGGTCTGCATGGGCCTCCTCTTATGGTCATTGATCAACCCTTCTTTCATGTATAGCCGTTTCTGGAGACGAGGCTTTTGCTTTTACACGAGCGTGATGTCGCGATATTCAGCCTGTCAGTCGGTGATGGCTATTTGATCTCACCCTGATAGACTCCAGCACACAGGCACAGGCTGTTTTCGCATTCCGTCGAGTGGCACAGAGGCCCTATGGCAAAATCGGGAGGAAAGGGGGTTTCATTGGCCAGGAGGCTCTATACATCGCGAATCCTCGGGTTGGCCCTGGGATTGGTGTGCGTGAGTGTGGCGATGTATCCACTCGATCCTGCGCCCTGGGTCTGGGGATTCATGTGGTTCAACGGCCTGGTCTGGCCGCACCTGGCTTACCAATGGACGCGCCGGGCCAGGACGCCTTATCACGCCGAACACCGCAATCTGCTGATCGATGCCTTTCTCGGCGGTTTCTGGATTGCCGCGATGCATTTCAATCCACTGCCCAGCGCGACCACCATTTCCATGATGGCCATGAACAACGTGGCCATCGGCGGCCTGCGCTTCCTGCTGGCCGGGACGGCCGCGCAAGTGCTGGGCGTCGGTGTTGGCTTGCAGATGTTCGCCCCGGCGTTCATTCCTGCCACCAGCCCGGTGCAGCTCTATGCCTGTTTGCCATTGCTGTGCCTGTATCCGTTGGCGCTGGGCTGGATCTGCTTCCGCCAGGCCCATACCCTCGGCCGTCAGAAACGTGAACTGCTGGCACTGAGCCGCACCGACAGCCTGACGGGCCTGCTGAACCATGGCACCTGGAAGGACCAGCTGGAGGTCGAGTTCCAGCGTTGCAAACGTCAGCAAAAAGGCGGGGCGATTGCGCTGATCGATATCGACCATTTCAAAGCCATCAACGATACCTACGGCCATGTTGCCGGTGACATCGTCCTGCGTCAGTTGAGCAAAATGCTCAGGCACAGCCTGCGAGCGACCGATGTTGCAGGGCGCTACGGCGGTGACGAGTTCTGCGTGATCCTTCCGGACCTGCCCCTGAACCGCGCCGCCGCCGTCATGGAGGCCCTGCGCGATCGATTCGCCACCTTGGGGGACGAGCAGAACCCGGCGCTGGAAGTCAGCCTGAGCATTGGCCTGGCGTCATTCAACCCGGCCCACGCCGACGCGATGCTCTGGCTCAATGACGCCGACCATGCGCTATACGAAGCCAAGACCAGCGGGCGTAATCGAGTGATCTGTTGCGGCAATGGCAAACCCCATCGCGAACTGCTCGACTCGGTGTGACTGTCCAGCGCAAGACCTGTGTGAGCGAGCTTGCTCCGGGCGGCGATCCGACGAAAGCGGCGTGTCAGGCGGCAGTGGTGTTGGATGTGCTGACCCCTTCGCGGGCAAGCCCGCTCCCACAAGGATCTTGGGTGAATACAAAATTTGTGTTCAACAAAAATCCACTGTGGGAGCGAGCTTGCTCGCGATGGCGGCGCGTCGGTTTAAACCGTCATTCCTTCACGCTCATGAACTCTTCCGCGTAGCGGATGTATTCCTCGGGTTGCGTGTAGGTGTGAGTCAGCTCGGTGGCGTTCAGGTCCGACGTCTGGGTGAGTATCTGGCGTTGCTCGCGCAGGCTGTCGTAGGTCGCCTTGATCGCGGCGAAGTAAGCGCCATGGCCGTCGATGGTCACGCGCACACCCAGTTCGGCCAGGCGCTTGTCATCGCGTAGCAGCGGGTTGCCGTAGGTCACCAGCATCAGCGGCACGCTCAGGTGCTCGGCGATCTGCTCCAGATGGTCGAAGTCCTTTACGCCCACCATGCAGATACCGTCGGCCCCGGCGCGCTGGTATTGCCGGGTGCGGCTGATGATTTCCTGCACCGGCGCAATCCCCGCATGGGTGCGGGCGATGATCGCCATTTCCTTATCGCAGCGGGCTTCCAGTGCCGCGCGGATCTTGCCGACACCTTCGGCGACCGTGATCAGGTCGGTGGATTTGCGGCCAAACTGCGCAGGCAGCAGGGTGTCTTCGATGGTCAGCGCGGCGACGCCGGCCCGTTCGAGTTCGACGATGGTGCGCATGACGTTGAGCGCGTTGCCGTAGCCGTGGTCGGCGTCGGCAATCACCGGCAACTGGGCGACACGGCCGATGCGGGTGGCCTGTTCAGCGAATTCGCTGAGGGTGATCAGGGCAAAGTCAGGGGCGCCCAGCACTTGCAACGAGGCGACCGAACCACCAAGGATCCCGACTTCGAAGCCCAGGTCGGCGGCGATGCGGGCCGACATCGGGTCGAAAACCGAGGCTGTGTGGTAGCAGGTGTCGGAGGCGAACAATTGGCGAAAATTGCGGCGCAAATCTTGATGGGAAAGCCTGGACATATGAGTTCCACCAATGGAATGGAGGGGCTTGAGCAAAAGTGTCAACGCCGAAGAAATAAAAGGCTATCACGCGCACAGGAGGAGAATGATGACGAATTTGCCGGGTCAGGCAGATTGACGTCGCAACGATGGAGCTGAAAAGTCACGCCGCCTCGGCTTGTTGCCGTTGGTCAAGCAGCGGCACGGCGCGCACCGAGTCGCCGGGTTGCAGTTGCAGGCGCTTGGCGGTCAGGCGGTCAACCACCAGGCTGTTGCCCTCCTGTCGTGCCGGGGCGCAGGTAATGCGGCAGCTTTCCAGGCGGCGATTGTGGATCAGCCAGAGGGGCGCTTTATCGTCCGGCGAGCCGATGGCCAGTGACAGCGGTTGGCTATCGCGCACGGTGCGGATCCCGGAAACCGGGGCTTCAAGGACCGGTCCGCCGTCGAAGATATCGATGTGGCCCTTGTGGGCAAACCCTTCGGCGCTGAGGATTTTCAGGGCCTGCCCGGTATTCGGGTGGGCCTTGCCGATCACCGCCTGGGCCTGTTCGGTCAGCAGGCAGGTGTACAGCGGCTGGCGCGGCATCAATTCGGCGATGAACGATTTGTTGCCCAGCCCGGACAAGTGATCGGTGTGGCTGAAGTCCATCTTGAAAAAGTGCCGGCCGAGGCTGTCCCAGAACGGCGAGCCACCTTGTTCGTCGGCACTGCCGCGTAACTCGGCGATGAGCCGGTTGCCGAACAGCTGCGTAAACTCGGCCACAAACAACAAACGCCCGAGCGAAAGCAAACGGCCGTTGCTTCCCTGGCGCTGATCGGGGCGCAGGTACAGCGAGCAGACTTCCGATTGCCCGGTCAATTCATTGCTCAGGAACAGGGTCGGGATCTGGCGCTCGATACCCAGGTCCGGTGCCGCACTGACCGTCAGTCCGACCCGGTAGTTGTACCAGGGCTCGCGCAGGCCGACGCCACCCGTCAGGGCGCTGACGCCCACCACTTGCTGCTCGTCGTCCTCGAGCACGAACAGATAATCGGCATCGGCCCGATCGACCTGCCCGGCGAAAGTGCGTTGGGCCCAGCGGATCCGGTGGGCCAGGCGTTCTTCGTCGGCCGGCAGGCTGGTAAGTCCCGGAACGGCCTGACGCACCAGCGTGAACAGGGCGGGCAGATCGGTGATCTGGACCGGACGGACAATCATGCGGCTGTTCCTTGTTCGTGTGTGCTCGGGCGGTGACGTCGCGGGCGGCTATTCACAGGGCGATCAGCCTGATCGGGCTGCCCTCGGTCACCTTCAGCGCCTTGCACATGGCTGCGTCCAGCGTGACGGGTTGCCCGGTGATGTAATCAAGATCGGCGACGATGGCTCGGTAATCCTTCAAGGACTCGTTGCTCACCAGAAAGCTGCCGCGGGCATCGATCACAGGTCCCGGCCGCGTGATAGCGCACTGGCTGTGGGCGATGGAACGAATGCCCGACGTGCGCGCATACAGGGTCGGGCCTCCATCGAACAAATCGATGTAGCTGTTGGTTTCGAAGCCTTCACGCTCGAGGATATCGAAGGCTTCCTGGCCGTCGGGGTGGATGCTGCCGATACAGTCCTGTGCTGCCTGGGGCAGCATGGGCACGTAAATCGGATACTGCGGCATCAGTTCGGCGAGAAAGGTGCGGCTCTGCAGGCCGCAAAGCCGTTCGGCCTCGACGTAGGGCAAGTCGAAGAAATGCTTGCCCACGGCATCCCAAAATGGCGAGTGGCCTTCATCACTGCTGTAGCCGACGATTTCGGTGATCACCGTTTCGGAAAAACGCCGGGCGTGGGTGGCGATGAACAACAGGCGCGCCCGCGACAGTAGTTCGGAATGCGCGCTGCGCACACGCGCGGCATCGATATGGAAGCCCCGCAGCAAGGTGTGGCCACTGAGATCGTGACACAACGACAAGGCCGGTACGCCGTGCTCGATGTTCAGTTCCCTCGAGGCACTGGTGAAGTGCCGGTTGCGCAGGCTGTAGAACGGCTCGTTGAACCCCGCCGTGGCGAGGATTTCCGAGCAGCCGACCAGGTGCTGCGTCGTCAGGTCTTCGAGTACAAAGAAATAGTTTTCCGGGCCATGAACATCAACGTCCTTTTCGAACGACGCACACGAATCGAGGATTTTTCCGCGCAACCGTTCGCTATCGTCAGGCAGGGATGTAACGCCCACGAGGCTTTCACGAGCCAGCCTCTGCAACTGGGGCAGGTCGGCTGACTCGACTGGACGCAAGACCAGCATGGAGACACTCCTGTATTAAACGATTCGGCGGTTTGAGCCTAACCTGACTTTCACTGTCGGTTTTTCCACATATTCAATCGGTGGTCGTCTGAACGTTGTCAGGCGCCACTCTTTTTCTTGTCAGATGTTTTTTGGAATGGACCGGGTTAAACAAGAAACGGGCGATTCGGCCGCAGGCGATGCCTGGCCAGGCGCATTGATCGGGTATTCGAGAAAGGGCATCCGGGCTCCTGCTGGATGAGTGTGGAACATGTTTTAACAGTCCGTTGAAAGGAGTATTTAATTATCGCGTCCTGCCTGTCTAGTGAATTTTCGCGTGGTCTGGCCGTGCCCGAAAAAGGGGCGAAGTGCCTGTACCAAGGGACTACGCCGATGTCGTAAAGTCTTGTAGGTGATTGCCTTGGTTGCGGTCAGCCATAACAGAAAACCTGGCAGGAAATGACTGAAGGATCCGTTTCAGGCAGGAAAATTAAACACCACCCAGGGCTGCTTTGTTGCGGCACAATTGCGCGATGGCGGTCACCTGACGCCGTCGTTCCTTTCCATCTTTAGAGTGATTGCTGGTGCAGGCGACCCGTTTAACCCTGATTTGTCATGCTCGAACCGTCGCACAGAAATTGGCGCGTTTTCCTCTGGACGAGCCTTTGGAGATGGATTGGCAAGCGCTCAGGCTTTCCCGTGGCAATCAGTTCAAGGGCGCTCCACGCCTCGTCTGCGGCCCGGAGTTGCGCACTCGGCAAACCGCTGAACTGTTCGGCAGCGCATCGGAGATTGTTGACGCGTTGAAGGACTGCGACTTCGGGCGCTGGGGCGGTGAGCGCATCGGCGATCTGCAAAAAAACGATTCCGAAGCGCTCCAGCATTGGCTGGGCGACCCGGCTTCGGCACCCCACGGTGGCGAGTCGCTGGTGCAACTGGGCGAGCGCGTGGGCGCGTGGTTGACCACGTTGCAGTCGACGCCAGGGCACATCGTTGCCATTACCCATCCCTTCGTCATCCGCGCCGCACTCACGCAGGTGTTGCAAGGCGTATCGTCCGGCCTGATCGACGTCGAACCCCTGTCGGCGGTCGAGTTGAGATTCCATGGCCGCTGGCGGCTGCGCTTGCCGGGCACCGGGCCCGAGGACTTGCTGTGATGAAAAAGCTCCTGGTCATCGGTATCGGTGCTGGCAATCCCGACTACATCACAATGCAAGCGGTGAAGGCGCTGAATCAGGTCGACGTTTTTTTTCTCATGGACAAGGGCGAGAGCAAGAACAAACTCATCGATTTGCGCCGCGAAATCTGTTCACGCTACATCACCCACCACGCTTACCGTTTTGTCGAAGCCCACAACCCGGAGCGCGAGCGCGGTGAAGTGGACTACAAAACCAGTGTCGACGACCTGAACCTGGCCAGGCAGCAGACCTTCGAACGGCTGATCAACGATGAAATGTCCGACGGCCAGAGTGGTGGTTTTCTGGTGTGGGGCGATCCGGCGCTGTACGACAGCACCATTCGCATCTTGCAGGCGATCCAGGTCTCAGGCGCCTGTGCGTTCGAGTTCGAGGTGATCCCCGGCATTACCAGCGTCCAGGCGTTGGCGGCACAGCACAAGGTGCCGCTCAACCAGATTGGCCGCTCGGTTGAAATCACCACGGGCCGGCGTCTGGCGGCAGGGCAGGTGAGCGATGCCGACAGCCTGGTGGTGATGCTCGATGCTCAGGATGCTTACCGTCAGGTGGTGGATCAGGACACCGAGATTTACTGGGGGGCCTATCTGGGGACGCCGGATCAAATCCTGATCAGCGGCAAGCTCAAGGATGTGGCGGATGAAATCCAACGAGTGCGCAAGGCTGCAAGGCTGGCCAATGGCTGGATCATGGATACCTATTTATTGCGCAAGCCTTGAGCACTGAATTGCCCGGTCTGACGCCTTCGCTGTAGGAGCGGGCTTGCCCGCGAAGAGGCCCTTGAGAACACTTCAAGAAATAGCATTGCCCCCACGCCCAAACCGCTCCCGATACACCGACGGCGGCACGCCAACCACCGTTCGAAAGGCCACCCGGAAGCTTTCCACCGAACGATAACCACAACGTTCGGCTATCTGCTCGGTGTTCTGGTCGCTGCTTTCCAGCAGTTCGCGGGCGCGGCCCAGACGTTCGTGCTGCAACCAGGTTTTTGGTGACTGGCCACTGGCTTCGGTGAAGCGGCGCAGGAACGTGCGTTCGCTCATGGCGGCTTCGCTGGCCAGGTCGCGCACCTCCAGCGGCTCGTGCAAACGCTCACGTGCCCACTGCATGACGCGGGAAAGATCGCTGCGCGGTGTGGGACTAACCGGCGTCGGAATGAATTGCGCCTGGCCACCGCTGCGTTGCGGCGACGTGACCAGGCGTCGGGCCACGGAGTTGGCCACCTGTGCGCCGAAATCCCGTGCCACCAGATGCAGGCAGGCATCGATGCCTGCCGCGCTGCCGGCGGAGGTGATCAATTGGCCGGAATCGACATATAACACGTCCGGGTCCACCAGGATGCCGGGAAACCGCTCGGCCAGTTCTGAGGTATAGCGCCAGTGCGTGGTCGCGCCGCGCCCGTCGAGCAAGCCCGTGGCGGCGAGGACGAAAACACCGGAGCAGATCGACAGCAACCGCGCCCCCCGCGCATGGGCCTGGCGCAGTGCGGCGATCAACTCCACAGGCACTGCGGCGCTGCGGTCGCGCCAGCCGGGAATGATGATGGTCCGCGCGTCGGCGAGCATTTCCATGCCGCCATCGGCCAGGACCTGGATGCCGCCCATGGCACGCATCGGGCCTTGATCGACCGCGACGATATGATGCTCGTACCACGGAAAATCGAATTCAGGTCGTGGCAGGCCGAAGATCTCCACGGCAATGCCGAACTCGAACGTGCAGAGGCCGTCGTAGGCCAGAATCGCGACCGTTCCTGGGGTGGGGTGCATTTGGCGGAAAGTTCCCGGTGAGTGTCTTATGCGCCACTTTAGCCGCAAGTGGCTGGCGGATAAAGTCTTCCTGCACCCACCGATACCTTGGAGTACACAACATGACCAGCCTGGTTCGCGAAATTCCCGCCGCCCCATCGGCCATCGCCCTGATGCATTTCAGCAACCGTCTGACCTTCGAAACCGATTGTTCCGACGTCCACGCCAGCCAGCAGGGCGGTGCAGTCGATTTCGTTCTGGTGGATGTTCGTGGCCCGCTGGCGTTCGAACGCGGGCATGTGCCGGGAGCGATCAACCTTCCCGGTCGCTTGCTGACCGCCGAAGGTTTGGCCGGGTATCCGAAAAACAGCCTGTTTGTGGTGTATTGCGCCGGGCCTCATTGCAACGGCGCCAACAAGGCGGCGGTGAAACTGGCGGCCCTGGGGTATCCGGTCAAGGAGATGATTGGCGGCGTGACCGGGTGGCTGGATGAAGGGTTTGAGTTGAGTGTCGGGGTACAGCGGCAAGCCAGCAGCGTGGTCGGTTGCGAGTGTTGATGTAACCGAAAAAGATCGCAGGCTACGCCAGCTCCTACATTGGATTGCGGTGCCTGTAGGCGCTGGCGCAGCCTGCGATCTTTTGATCTTTTTTATTGATTTCCGGCCGCCCACCACTCATCCAGTGTCGCTTCCAACCACTTGGCCACCGCTGCGTAAGCCTCAGTCTCCTGCTCACCCCGTGGCAACGGTGACTCATCGCCAAAATGCGCATTGAGCAAGGCCACCGATTCGGCATTCCACTCCGGATGAAACTGCAACCCCAGCCGCGTCGGCCCGGCGCGGTACATCTGCTGCACACAGTGCTCGCTGCTGGCCAATAGCTGCGCGGCAGGCGGCAGGTGGATGGCGTCTTCGTGCCACTCCAGCACCTTCAGCGTTTGCCCATCGATAAAGCTCACGGTAGTCCATCCGGTTTCGGTCCGGTCCATCCGCCGTACATTCCCGCCCAGGCTCAACGCCAGCAACTGTGCCCCCAGGCAAATGGCGAACACAGCCGCGTCCTGATCGAGACTGCCTGCGAGCCATTGCCGTTCGGCTTCCAGCCAGGCCGGACCGGCATTGGATTCATAAGGCCCGCCCAAGAGGATCACGGGATCGGCGCTGACGGGCGGCAATTGGCCGAGGTCGGCGCGAAACACCTTCAGCGTCAGCCCTCGGGATTCGGCCCAGATGGCGATGGCACCCGGACCTTCGGCGGGGTGGTGCTGGATCAGGTTCAACGTGGGCATTACGCTAGTCTCGATGGGACGCAAGGGCACTCAATGTGCCGTAAAACATCCAGCATCGCCAGTCGGCTCATTCCGTCGGATGCAGCCGCAAACGCTGCAGGTTTGTGCTGAAAACGCGACTTGTCTGACAGACTTTGCCCCGTCATGGCGCGAGCACCTCAATACATCCATCCCGCCGCCATTTTTCTGTAAATATTTGTCGCCTCAGCGTAATTTGCCCTCCTGTCACCGCTCTAGACTGCCGGCCACTTCGGTTCCCGCTCACAAAGCGATGACCGAACGCTGCCAATCGAAGCTGCCAATAAAAGCCTCCGCACACAGGAGTTATAAATGAAGAAGCTAGTGATGTTCGGTGCCCTGGCACTGTCGATGTTGTCCCTGACCGCCGTGGCTGATGACGCCAAGCCGATCCGCATCGGCATCGAAGCCGGCTACCCGCCATTCTCGATGAAAACCCCTGATGGCAAACTCACCGGTTTCGACGTGGACATCGGCGACGCGCTGTGCGAGCAGATGAAAGTCAAGTGCACCTGGGTCGAGCAAGAGTTCGACGGCCTGATCCCTGCGCTGAAGGTCAAGAAAATCGACGCCATCCTGTCGTCCATGACCATCACTGACGACCGCAAGAAGAACGTCGATTTCACCATCAAGTACTACCACACCCCTGCGCGCTTCGTGATGAAGGAAGGCAGTGACGTCAAGGACCCGCTGACCGAGCTCAAGGGCAAGAAAGTCGGTGTCCTGCGCGCCAGTACCCACGACCGCTTCGCCACTGAAGTATTGCAACCGGCGGGGATTGTCCTGGTGCGTTACGGCTCCCAGCAGGAAGCCAACCTGGACATGGTCTCCGGCCGCATTGACGCGTTGCTGGCCGACTCGGTCAACCTGGACGACGGTTTCCTGAAAACCGATGCCGGTAAAGGTTTTGCCTTCGTCGGCCCTGAGTACAACGATCCGAAATACTTCGGTGGCGGCGCCGGCATTGCCGTGCGCAAGGGTGATAAGGAACTGGCGGACAAGTTCAACACCGCCATCACCGAAATCCGCGCCAACGGCAAGTACAAGCAAGTGCAGGACAAGTACTTCAAGTTTGACGTTTACGGCGAGTAAGCGAGCGGGTTGAAAAAGTGGCAACCGTTGGCGCGGTTGCCATTTTTTTTGTGTTCCTGATCTATCCTGCCTGACACATATCCCAACTGTAGGAGCGAGCTTGCTCGCGATGGACGTTAACGATGACGCGTTGTCATTGGATAAACGCGGCGCCGGTGAGCCCATCGCGAGCAAGCTCGCTCCTACAGGTTCTGTAGGAGTTTCCCATGCAACGCATCGACCATAAACTTCCCTGGAGCCACCTGGGCACCGAGCGCACCCTCAGCGTGTTTCGTTATGGCGCGGGGACGCGCAAGGTGTACATCCAGGCCAGCCTGCACGCCGACGAATTGCCGGGCATGCGCACGGCCTGGGAGTTGAAGAAACGCCTGACCGAACTTGAACAACAGGGACAATTGAACGCTGTGATCGAACTGGTGCCGGTGGCCAATCCCATTGGCCTCGATCAGCACCTGCAAGGCAGCCACATGGGGCGCTTCGAGCTGGGCAGCGGCAAGAACTTCAACCGCTCGTTCGTCGAACTCAGTGCGCCGGTGGCCGCGTTGATCGGTGATCGTCTCGGCAGCGATGCCCAGGCCAACATCGCGCTGATCCGCCAGGCCATGGGCCAGGTCCTTGACGGTTTGCCGGCCGCGACATCGCAGCTGGAGGCGATGCACCGTCTGTTGCTGCGCCATGCCTGCGACGCCGACATCACCCTCGACCTGCATTGCGACTTTGACGCCGCGATCCACATCTACGCGTTGCCGCAGCACTGGCCGCAATGGCAATCTCTGGCGGCGCGCCTGAAGGCCGGCGTGGCGCTGTTGTGTGAAGACTCCGGCGGCAGTTCGTTCGATGAATCCTGTTCTTCGCCATGGTTGCGCCTGGCCAGGGCGTTCCCGACGGCGGCGATTCCACCGGCCAACCTGGCGACCACGCTGGAGCTGGGCAGCATGGGAGACACCCGCGTCGATCAGGCCCAGGCCAATTGCGAGGCCATTCTCGGGTTCCTCGCCGAGCAGGGTTTCATCTCCGGCATCTGGCCGGCGGCACCGGCCGACTGCTGTGAAGGCATGCCATTCGAAGGTACCCAATACCTGTTCGCCCCGCATCACGGCGTGGTCAGCTTCCTGCGTGAGGCCGGGGAGTGGGTGGAAAAGGGCGATGCGCTGTTCGAGGTAGTTGACCCGTTGAGCGACAAGGTCACCACCGTGCAGGCCGGCACCAGCGGCGTGCTGTTCGCCATCGACCGTGGGCGCTACACCCAGCCGGGCAGTTGGCAGGCGAAGGTGGCGGGGCGTGAGCCGATTCGGGTGGGGAAGTTGATTAACGACTGACTTCGGAATCTTCATTGCCCGTCAGGGCCTCATCGCGGGCAAGCCCGCTCCTACAGGGATTGCGCAATCCTTGTAGGAGCGAGCTTGCTCGCGAAGGCGGCATCAGACGCGCCTGAGATGTTCCTGCCCTACTGACCAGTGTTAGGCTCTTGCGCGAATCCTGCATTCCGTGAAGGAAGACCCATGTTGAAGATTCTCGCGCTGCTCACGCTCCTGGTATCCACTGCCGTCCACGCCCAAACTCCGCTGCAAACCGACTTGCCGCTCAAGTACCTGGAGCAGGCCAGCGCCGATTCGAACCATCAACCCCTGGTGATTTTCCTTCACGGTTACGGCAGTAACGAGCAGGACCTGTTCGGCATCAAGGATGACTTGCCCGCGGCCTACACCTACCTGTCGGTGCGGGCGCCGATGGTGATGCAGGAGGGCAGTTACCAGTGGTTCCGCAAGAAGGGCGAAGGGGCTTACAACGGCGAGACCGATGATCTGAAGTCCAGCGGCCAGTTACTGCTGGACTTCGTCGCACAGGCCGCGAAGAAATATCACACCGAACCCGAGAAGGTGTTCCTGGTGGGGTTCAGCCAGGGCGCGATCATGTCCTACGAAGTGGGTCTGCGGCATCCCGAGGCGCTCGGTGGGATCGCAGCGTTGAGCGGACGAATTCTGCCGGTGCTCAAGTCCGAGCTTGTACCGGATGAAAAACGCCAGTCGCTGGCGATCTTCATCGGTCATGGCGAGCAGGACAAACGCCTTCCCTACAGCGACGGCACCGAAGCCAACAGCCTGTTGCAGAGCGTGTCACTCGAACCCGAGTTCCACGGCTACCCCGGTGTCGGTCATAACATCAGCGCCGACGAGATACAGGATTTGAGCGCCTGGTTGCAGCGTCTCAACCCCTGAGCCTTATTTTCCGCTGACGATCTGTTTGACCAGGGTTTCGTGGGCCGCCATGTCACCTGGGCGGGAAATCACCTGGATCACCGCCATGCGAGTGCCGGATGCGGCCATCAGCGTGGTGGTGAGGGTCATGCCACCGCCCTGCGTTGCAGTGCCGTCGACCTGGCGCAGGCCCAACCCGGTTTTCCGGGTCAGGGCTTTCTCGCTGAGCTTGTTGTAGTCAGGCAGGGATTTGTGTTGCGCCGCATCGAAATCGGCCACGGTGCCGTCGAGGAACCTGCCGTCGTTATCCTTGACGCTGACACCGTTGGGCAGGGTGTTTTCAGCGGCGATCACTACGGTCTTGGTGATTTCATTGCTGTACAGGGTGCCGCTCGCACCCTCCGGGCTGGCCGGCAGCGGGTTGGCGATGAAACCCTTGGGCAGGTTGAAGGTGAACTTGCTGCCGAGCATCGAGACTTTCTGGGCGGGCGCATCGCTGGAAGTGGCCTTGGCGGCCTGCGCATTCAAAGCCCCAAGGCCGGTAGCGGCTGCCAGCAGCAGGACAAGGGCTTTTTTACTCAACAATGACATCGGGATCTCCAGGGGTGGGCGCGCGGTGGGGCGCGATCATCCCATGGAGGTTGTGATGCATTCCAGCGTGCTCTACCGAGCGGTCACCTTGGCCGAGCACCCACCTATGCTGAGGACATCCCGATGACCCGATGCAGCCTAGCGTTTGATGGCAGCGCCTTCAGTGTGTGTCGTCGGAGCGGCCGGCCGCGCCAGCAGGCGTTTGGTCACGCCCAGCATGGCCACCGATACCGCGATGCCCAGCACAAAAGCGTTCATTCCCATCGTCGGCAGGGCCAGCGCCAACACCAGGCAGAAGGCGGCGAACGAGTACATGCCGGTGGCGGTGGCGCGTAGCAACGCGGCGGTAAAGGCCGGGCCACGGGTTTGCTGGGAGAACACCGCCATCACGCTACCCAATACCGGGAACACCGCCAGCAGGCCGCTCCAGCGGTCGCCGACGGTGCTGGCCAGCAGCGTCACGACCAGCGTGAGCAATGCACCGGCCCCCATGCGCAGCAAGAGCTTGTCGGATTTCGGTGCCGGGCCGCTGAGCACCGGTTGCACGGTGGGGAACAGGTACGGCGCGGCGAGCAACGCGGTGGCGGCGGCGCACACCGAAAACACCAGGGAGGCCGGGATCAGCGACAGGACAACCGCCACCAGCGCCCAGACCGACAGCGAGATCAGCAACGCCAGCGGCCACCCGGCCCGTTGTGCGATCTGGGCGTAGGTCACGCAAAACGCAATCATCGCGAACATGGCCGACAGCGCAGCGGTGGCCGATTGCGCAGCGAACGCCTCGCCTTGTTCAAGGGCGAGGAACAACAGAATCGGCCCGACCACCACCGGCAACCCCGATAACCAGCCGGCCACGCTCGGCCCCCAGCGTTTACCAGCCAGGGAAATCAGTAGCAGGAAGCCTGGAATCACCAGCAGTTTAAGGATCAACACGCGCACGTCTCCGACCTGAGTGAGGTGGCAACGGTAACATTGCATCGGGTAGATTGCTTTATGTGTATGTGAATTTTGTATACAAAATTCGAGCCCTTTGGAAATTGTGCGAAAGGTCTTTGCGCATACGATTTTTTGGGCATCCCGCGATGGGGCCAATCCGCCATGGTTGATTCTGCAGTTTTTGGGGTGACAGATAGGGCCTAACGATAACGCGGTCCACCTGAAAAAACGCAGGCAAAAAAGAACCCGGTGCGACTTGCATCGCACCGGGTGTGTTGCCAGGCGGCGACGGATCTTCGTGGGTCCCCGCGCCGTCTGTTGAACGCTTTAAGCCCGCTCGAGCGCCAGTGCCACGCCCTGACCACCACCGATACACAGGGTGGCGAGGCCTTTCTTGGCGTCACGCTTGAGCATTTCATGCAGCAGGGTCACCAGTACACGGCAACCTGAGGCACCGATCGGGTGACCCAGGGCAATGGCGCCGCCATTGACGTTGACCTTGTTCAAGTCCCATTCCAGGTCCTTGGCCACCGCCAGGGATTGCGCGGCGAAGGCTTCGTTGGCTTCAACCAGCTCAAGCTGGTCGATGTTCCAGCCGGCCTTGTCCAGGCAACGGCGGGTGGCCGACACCGGGCCGATGCCCATGATCGCCGGATCAACGCCTGCGTTGGCGTAGGCAGCGATTTTCGCCAGCACCGGCAGGCCGAGGGCCTTGGCCTTTTCCGCGCTCATCAGGATCACGGCCGCGGCACCGTCGTTCAGCGACGAAGCGTTGCCGGCGGTCACCGAACCGTCCTTCTTGAAGGCAGGCTTGAGCTTGCCCAGGGATTCGGCGGTGGTGCCGGCCCGTGGCTGTTCGTCGGTGGCGAAGGACAGCGGATCGCCCTTGCGCTGTGGGATCAGGATCGGGGTGATTTCATCGACGAAGCGCCCGGCTTCGATCGCGGCCACGGCTTTCTGCTGCGAGGCGGCGGCGAACGCGTCCTGTTGCTCGCGAGTCAGGCTGTACTTCTCGGCCAGGTTCTCGGCGGTGATGCCCATGTGGTAATCGTTGAACGCATCCCACAGGCCATCGCTGATCATGGTGTCGACGATTTGCCCGTTACCCATGCGCAGGCCGTTACGGGCACCGGGCATGACGTAGTTGGCCAGGCTCATGTTTTCCTGGCCACCGGCGATGATCACCTCGGCGTCGCCGCAGCGAATCGCCTGGGCGCCCAGGTGCAGGGCCTTGAGACCGGAGCCGCAGACCTTGTTCAGGGTCATGGCTGGCACGGCGAAGGGCAGGCCGGCCTTGATCGCGGCCTGGCGCGCAGGGTTTTGCCCGGCGCCGGCGGTCAGCACCTGGCCCATGATCACCTCATCGACTTGCGCAGGGTCCAGGCCGGTTTGCGCCAGCAGCTGGCGGATCACCGCAGCGCCCAGGTCAACCGCGGACACATTGGCCAGTGAACCCTGGAAGCTGCCGATCGCGGTGCGCGTGGCGGCAACAATGACGACTTCTTGCATGGAATGATTCCTCACTGGGCAGCGAACTGCATTTCCGGAACGTGGTCCGGCACGATCAGTTTACCGGCAGTCTTGGCAACGATCTCTTCGACGCTGACACCCGGTGCACGCTCTTTCAAAATGAACGCGCCGTTTTCGATTTCCAGGTAAGCCAGATCAGTCAGTACGCGCTTGATACACCCGGCGCCGGTCAGCGGCAGGCTGCATTGGGACAACAGCTTGGACTCACCATCCTTGGACGCGTGGGTCATGATGACGATGATGTTGTCGGCGCCGGCAACCAGGTCCATTGCGCCGCCCATGCCCTTGACCAGTTTGCCGGGGATCATCCACGAGGCGATGTTGCCTTGCACGTCCACTTCAAAGGCGCCCAGCACGGTCAGGTCGACATGGCCACCGCGGATCATCGCGAAGGACTCGGCGGAGGAGAAAATCGACGCGCCGGTCCGTGCGGTCACGGTTTGCTTGCCGGCGTTGATCATGTCGGCATCGATGGTTTCTTCGGTAGGAAAAGGACCCATGCCCAGCAGGCCGTTTTCCGACTGCAGCATGACTTCCATGCCTTCGGGGATGTAGTTGGCGACCAGGGTCGGAATGCCGATGCCCAGGTTCACGTAGAAGCCGTCCTGCATTTCGCGGGCGACGCGTTGAGCCATTTGTTCGCGGGAAAGTGCCATTGTCGTTATTCCTTCATTCGGTCCGGGGGCAGGGGATCACTTACGCACGGTGCGCTGTTCGATGCGCTTTTCGAACGTGCCGCAGATGATCCGGTCGACGTAGATGCCAGGGGTGTGGATCTGCGCCGGGGCCAGCTCGCCGGGTTCGACGATTTCTTCGACTTCGACCACGGTGATCTTGCCGGCAGTGGCGGCCAGCGGGTTGAAGTTCTGGGCGGTGTGGCGATAGATCACGTTACCGAAATGGTCGGCTTTCCAGCCTTTGACGATGGCGAAGTCGCCGGTGATGGATTCTTCCATCAGGTACTTGCGGCCATGGAATTCGCGGACTTCCTTGCCTTCGGCAACTGGAGTGCCAACACCGGTGGCGGTGAAGAAGGCCGGGATGCCGGCACCGCCTGCGCGCATTTTTTCAGCGAGGGTGCCTTGCGGGGTCAGGATGACTTCGATTTCGCCTTTGAGCAGTTGCTCTTCGAACAGCTTGTTTTCGCCGACGTAGGACGCCACCACTTTGCTGATCTGGCGGTCGGTCAGCAGTACGCCGAGGCCGAAACCGTCGACGCCGCAGTTGTTGGAAACCACCGTGAGGTCGCGAGTACCTTTGCGCTTGATCTCGTTGATCAGGTTTTCCGGGATCCCGCACAGGCCGAAGCCGCCGGCGATCACGGTCATGCCGTCTTCAAGACCTGCCAGGGCTTCCTCGTAGGAACTCACGCGCTTGTCGAAACCTGCCATATGCACCTCTTTTATTCTTTGTGGGCGGCTGGCTAGCCGAATGGGATGGAGTGTCTCGCCGGAGTATTCATTTGTTAAGTTGATTTTTAAGGTTAATTAATAGATAAAACTCAACAATCTGTAGGGGCTGCCGAAGGCTGCGATCTTTTGGATCAAGATCAAAAGATCGCAGCCTTCGGCAGCTCCTACAATACCCGGGAGAAATCGAGTATGACCGTCAAGCAGATCCGCGCCTTTCTGGCCGTGGCCCAGAGCCTGAGCTTTGCCGTGGCCTGCGAACGCCTGCACCTGTCGCAATCGGCCCTGAGCCTGACCATCAAGGCGTTGGAGGAGGGCCTGGGCGGGCGCTTGTTCACCCGCACCACGCGCAACGTGGCGCTCACCGCCGAAGGCGAATCCCTGGTGCCGCTCGCGCGCCGGTTGATCGCCGACTGGGACAATGCCGAAGATGAGTTGCGCCAGCGCTTTACCCTGCAGCGCGGACGCGTGACCCTGGCGGCGATGCCGTCGTTCGCCGGCAACCTGCTGCCGCCGATCCTCAAGACCTTCCGCGCCCGTTATCCGAACGTCAACGTGACGGTCAATGACGTGATCAACGAGCAGGTGCTGGAAATGGTCCGTGACCGCCAGGTTGAACTGGGGGTGGCGTTCGAGCCGACCATGAGCTCGTCGCTGCAATTCACGCCGTTGTACATCGACCGATTCGTCGCAGTGGTGCCCCTGGATTCGGCACTGGCCGAATTCGATGACATCGACTGGCAGACCTTGCTCAAGGAACCGTTCATTACCTTGCAGCGACCGTCCACCGTGCGGGTCATGCTTGAAGAGCATTTGCAGGCCCGCGGCATGAAATTGCCGGTGGAGTTTGAAAGCCATCAACTGGCGACGGTCGGGCGCATGGTCGCCAGTGGCCTGGGCGTGAGCGCGGTGCCGGCCTTGTGTGCCGGGCAGATGCGTGAGCTGGGCGCGCGTTGCATTACCTTGCGCGATCCGGTGGTGGAGCGGGCGCTTGGGGTGCTGACGTTGCCTGGAGGAGAACTGTCGGCGGCGGCGCAGGCGTTGTTTGATGTGCTGAAAGAGGAAAACCTTGGGCAACGATTTTCTTGAATGTGCGCCGGACCCTGTGGGAGCGAGCTTGCTCGCGATGACGGTGGATCAGCCAACAAATTTTCTGAATGTGCTGGCCTCATCGTCGGAACGCCGCCCGGAGCAAGCTCGCTCCCACAGGGATCGGGTTTCGTCAGTTGCCAAGTAGCTTCGCCAATATTGGCAACAACCGCTCGCACGCCCCCTCGATCTTCAAATCCAGCATCTCATCCGCCCGGGTCTTGCCCAGGTTGATCGCAATCAACGGCTTGCCCTGATCCACCACCGCCCGGCACAAGCGAAACGCCGAATAGGCCATCAACGACGAGCCGACCACCAACAGCCCCGCAGCCTGTTCGACGGCCGCCATCGCCTTGGCCGCCGTGGCCTGCGCGACGTTCTCGCCAAAGAACACCACATCCGGCTTCATCCGTTCCCCGGCACAATGCGGGCAGTGCGGGACCTGGAAGCGTGCCTCGAAGGCCGGGTCTAGCAAGGTGTCGCCGTCCGGCGCCTGTACCGCGTCGACGCCGGCCAGGTACGGGTTCTGTGTTTCCATCAGGCGCTGGATCGAATCGCGCTCGCTGTGCCGACCGCAATCCAGGCACAAAACCCGGTGCAGACTGCCGTGGAGCTCGATCACGTCATGGCTGCCGGCCTGGTCGTGCAGCGTGTCGACGTTCTGGGTGATCAACCCGCTGATCTGCCGCGTGCCTTGCAAACGGGCCAGGGTGTCGTGGGCCACGTTCGGCTGCGCCAGACGCACCCGTGGCCAGCCGAGCATCGCCCGCGCCCAATAGCGCCGCCGGGACTCCGGGGCCGAGAGAAATTCCTGATACATCATCGGCTGCCGGCCCCGGCGCACGCCCTGGTTGTCGCGATAATCCGGGATGCCCGAGGGCGTGCTGATACCGGCACCGGTCAGCACGGCAAACGGCTGATCCGCCATGAGCTGATGGAGTCGATCGAGTTGGTCACGGGTCTGGCGGTCGAGCATGCCGGTAAACCTGTAGGAGCGAGCTTGCTCGCGATGGTCGTCAACGATAACACTGTAAGCCTGACACCCAGCGGTGTGATCGCGTTTATCGTCGGAACGCCGCCCGGACCAAGCTAGCTCCTACAGGGATACGGCGGGGATTATTTACGCGCCTCCAGAATCAGGTTGAACGGCGTTTCCGTGGCCCGGCGAAAACGGCTGAATCCAGCCTCGCTGAACACCTTGCGCAACCGCGCTTCACCGGCCTGGGCACCGAGGCCGAGACCTACTTCCTGGGACAGCGAGTTGGGCGTGCAGATGAAGGTCGAGGCCGCGTAGAACAGGCGCCCGACCGGGTTGACGTTGTCGTCGAGCAAGTCGTTGGCGTAGGGCTCGACCAGCAGCACCGTGCCGTCGTCCTTCAGCGATTCATAAGCATGTTTGGCCGCACCCACCGGGTCGCCCATGTCATGCAGGCAGTCGAAGTAGCAGACCAGGTCGTAGTCGCTGCCGGGGTAGCTTTTGGCCGTGCCCTGGAAGAACCTGGCCCGGCTGGACACACCGCCTTCTTCGGCGCGTTGGGTGGCGACGGTAACGGACGGCGCGTGGTAGTCGAAACCGACGAAGCGCGAATCCGGAAACGCCTGGGCCATGATCACCGTCGAGGCGCCATGGCCGCAGCCGATGTCCGCCACTTTGGCCCCGGCTTCCAGTTTGGCCACCACACCGTCGAGGGCCGGCAACCATTCGGCGACCAAATGGGCTTTGTAGCCAGGGCGGAAGAAGCGTTCGGTACCGCTGAACATGCACGGATGGTGATCGCCCCAGGGCAGGGCGCCGTTGCCGCGCATGGCGTTGACCAGCTTGTCCTTGTCGTGGAAAAACGACGCGACCACGCTGATCCCGCCCGCCACATAGACCGGTGAGTCTTCGTTTGCCAAAGCCATGGCTTGCTCTTCGGGCAGGCGGAATTGGCCGTCATGGTGTTCCATGTAGCCGGAGGCGGCATGGGCGCTGAGCCATTCGCGCAGCAGGCGGGTGTTGCAGCCGGTTTTCCCGGCAAGGGTTTCGGGGGTGATGGGCTGACTGTCGGCCATCGCCCGGTACAGGCCGAGCTCTTCACCGAGGATGACGTTGGCGAGCATCGCCGCGCCGCCCATGTCGTTTACCAGTTTGCCCATGAAATCGTTAAGTCTGGCCTCGTCCATCACGTGTGCTCCTTCAGCAGGATCACGGTCCAGAGGCATTGTATTGGCGAGGCGTTCGCCGCTGGGCGGTGGTCGTGGGAGTGTGCAGGACGCCAAGCGGGCCCTGTGTGCGTTGAGTTTAGTCCGGGGCGTGTGTACTGCTGTCTCGAGCGACGAAAGCCCCCCTGACTGGCACTAAACCCCTGTCTGCGAGCCTGCTCGCGAAGGCGGCGGATCAGCCACCATTAGCATTGAATGTAAATCCGCTATCGCGAGCAGGCTCGCTCACACAAGGGATTTGAGTTGTGTATTCCATTGTGTCCAACCCCGGTTTCGATACACAGACACCCACTGTCGACCCCTGTCGAACACAGTCCTGATACACCCCTTCGATTAACTGTGTCTCAAGGCGGGCACCTGCCCGCAATCCTGGACACATGCGAGATCGACACCATGCAGACATTCATTGCCCCCGTAGCCAGGGCCAGCGCAGGGCTTGGCCTGCGTCGCGGTTTACTCAAAGAACTGCAAGCGGCCCCGGCCGGACATTTCGACTTTCTGGAAGTCGCGCCGGAGAACTGGATCGGCATCGGCGGTGCCCATGGTGCGGCGCTGCGGGCGCTGGCCGAGCGTTATCCGTTGTCCTGTCACGGCCTGTCCCTGTCCCTGGGCGGGGCGTCGCCGCTGGACGTCGGGTTTTTGCAGGAAGTCCGGGGTTTTCTCGATCACTACAACGTGCCTCTGTACAGCGAGCATTTGAGCTATTGCAGCGATGACGGTCACCTGTACGACCTGTTGCCGTTGCCGTTTACCGAAGAAGCGGTGCACCACGTCGCCGCGCGTATCCGTCAGGCCCAGGACATCCTTGGCCGGCGACTGGCGGTGGAAAACGTCTCCTGCTACGCCGCGCCCCAAGGGGACATGGACGAGGTCACGTTCACCAATGCGGTGTTGCGCGAGGCTGATTGCGACCTGCTGCTGGACGTCAACAATGTCTACGTCAACTCGATCAACCACGGTTTCGAGCCGCAGGCGTTTCTCGCGGGCATCGATGCGGGCCGGGTGGTGGCGATGCATATCGCCGGGCATTTCGACGAGTCCGATACCTTGAAAATCGACACCCATGGCGCTTCGGTGAAGCCGGCGGTGTGGTCGTTGCTAGCCCAGGCCTACGCCCGGTTCGGTGTTCAGCCGACCTTGCTGGAGCGCGATTTCAATTTTCCGGCATTCGCCGAACTGGTGGCGGAGTTGCAGACCATTCGCCACCTGCAACAGGAGGTTTGAACCGTGGATAAACAATCGTTGCATCACCAGCAAAGCACCATGGGCCGGTACCTGCGTGATCCCGAGCATTTCGCGCCACCGGCCGAAATGGACCCTGCCCGGGCGCAAGTGTACCGCGACCTGGTGTTTGCCAATCTGTCGTCATTGCTCAGTGGCACCTTTCCGGTATTGCTGAAAATCCTGGGGGATGAGCACTGGCGTTCACTGGTACGGATTTTTCTGCGGGACTATCGCGCCCGTACGCCGAAATTTGGTGAGATCGCCCAGGAGTTTGTCGAATTTCTCGCGGCCGGGCCACAAGCATTGAGCGATGGGCCGTGGCCACCGTTCATGGTGGAGCTGGCGCATTACGAGTGGGTGGAAATGGCCTTGCAACAGTCCGACGCCGAGCCTCTGGTTGCCGGTGATGCTGCGTTGCTGCTGGAACGGCCGTTGCAGGTGTCGGCGCTGGCCTGGCCGTTGGCGTATGCCTGGCCGGTGCAGCGGGTGGGGCCGGATTATCAGCCGGACGCTTTGCCTGATCAGCCGACATTGCTGCTGGTGCGTCGGGCGGAGGACTGGAGTGTGAGGTTTTCTGAATTGAGTCCGTTGGCGTGGCGGTTGTTGCAGAGAATTGACGAGTTTCCCGAAGTGACCGGGCGTGAACAGTTGCAAGGATTGGCGGTCGAGGCGGGGCAGGTTGGTTCATCGGCGTTTTTCGAGGGTGGTCTGAGGTTGTTGCGGCAGATGCATGGGGATGGGGTTGTTGGAGTTGTTTGATCTTGGCGGCCGGTCAGCCGATCTGATTTCGCGGATGTATCACGTCGTAGGAGCTGCCGAAGGCTGCGATCTTTTGATCTTGATTGTCAGTAATACAGCCAAAAGATCGCAGCCTCATTGCACTCGACAGCTCCTACCAGCTCCTACTGGGCAATGCGTACGCATGACGAACCAGGCCGGCCGGTAAGGCCGCCTCGGGCGCTGTTGCGGTGTACGCCCCTCGTGAGGCCGAACGTCAGGGGCAAGAGCCCTTGGTTACTTGGGGCCGGGCGGCGTTCCGCTCTTCCAAGTGACCCGCCGTACGGGCGGAACCAATAGCGGCCGTGACCGCAGCAACGGATATGTACACCCACAAAACAATCATCACCTGACACAAAGCCATCGTCGGAACGCCGCCCGGACCAAGCTTGCTCCCACAGGTGGCAGGTCAAAACCCACAACTATCAGCGAATAAAGTGAATCTTCCCGCTGTCGTCATTGCCCATGTAGATGCCATACACCCCAGCCTGACGTTCCTCGATATAACGTTCAAGGATCTGCCGGATCGCCGGGTAGTAGATGCTGTCCCAGGGAATCTCCTCAGGCGCGAAGAACTTGTAGTCGAGGGTTTCCGGCCCGTACTGCCCGGTAATCTCCAGCGCGATGGCGCGGAAGATGATGTACACCTCGCTGATCTTGGGCACGCTGAAGATCGAATAGGGCGAGACGATTTCCGCACGCACGCCGCTTTCTTCCCAGACTTCCCGCAGCGCGGCCTGCTCGGTGGTCTCGCCGCTTTCCATGAAGCCCGCCGGCAGGGTCCAGGTGCCGGGGCGCGGTGGAATCGCGCGCTGGCACAACAGGTACTTGCCGTCCTGCTCGATGATGCAGCCGGCAATGATCTTCGGATTGACGTAATGGATGTAGCCGCAGCCGCGGCACATCAGGCGCTCGTGCGTATCGCCCGGCGGTAACTGTGACTTAAGGTCTGCGTTGCCACACTTGGGGCAAAAGCTCGGGCTGAACATTTCAGCGACCTATGCGCGGTTCTTTCAGCGCGATGGGCAGGGTGATCTGCGGCGTGGCGCCGGTTTCTTCCTGTTTGCGCTTGAGGTAGTCCAGGGCCACGGCAGCGGCCGCTCGCACGTGGTCGACGCACGCCTGGTGGGCGGCCAGCGGGTCACCGCCCTTGATCGCTTCGACCATGCGTTCCATTTCCTGGTTACTGGCGCTGCGACGGTTTTGCTGGGACACCGAGGTCGCGCGCAGGTAGCTGATGCGTGCCTGCAACTGGCGCAGTTGAGTGGCCGCGACATGATTGCCCGAACCTTCGAGCAGCACATCGTAGAAACCCTGGACCGAGTCGATGACCTGTTGCAGTTCGCCGTCCTTCAGCGCCTTGCGGTTTTCTTCCAGGGCTTTTTCCAGGGCCTTGATGTCCTTGGCCTTGGCGCGCAGGGTGAACAGTTGCACGATCAGCCCTTCGAGTACGCAGCGCAGCTCGTAGATGTCCACGGCATCGGCCAGGGTGATGATCGCGACCCGTGGGCCCTTGGCGTCGGCGAATTCCACCAGGCCTTCGGATTCCAGGTGACGCAAGGCTTCGCGCACGGAAGTACGGCTGACGCCCAGGCGATCGCACAGATCGCGTTCGACCAGACGGTCTCCCGGCAGGAGCTGGAAGTTCATGATGGCGCTTCGCAGTTTATCCAGCACGATTTCGCGCAGGGTAACGGGGTTGCGATTGACCTTGAAGCTGTCGTCGAGTGGCAGGCGTTTCATGGGGTCCGCTCTGATTGTGGCTGTCCATGCAAAAAGAGCACTTCGATTACGGGAATCTGGGTGCCCGGTCAGATCAAACAGCCAAGGGTTAACTGGAGGCCTCGGCATCGGCTTCGGCGAAGGCTTCACGGGCGAGCCGGAAACTGTCTACGGCAGCGGGGACACCGCAGTAAATGCCGACCTGAAGCAGTATTTCGCGTATTTGCTCACGACTCAGGCCGTTACGCAAGGCGCCGCGCACATGCAGCTTGAGTTCATGCGGCCGGTTGAGGGCCGAGATCATCGCCAGGTTGATCATGCTGCGCTCCTTGAGCGACAAACCCTCACGACCCCAGACATGACCCCAACAATATTCGGTGACCATTTCCTGCAATGGCCGGGTGAAGTCGTCGGCGTTCTCGATGGAGCGATTGACGTAGGCTTCGCCCAGCACCTGGGTGCGGATCTTCAGGCCTTTTTCGTATTTTTCGTTGTTCATTTGCGTAGCTCCCGTGGGCTCAGAGGCCGCCCATCAAGGTGTATTTGAGTTCCAGGTAATCCTCGATGCCGTACTTCGACCCTTCACGGCCCAGCCCCGAGGACTTGATGCCGCCAAATGGCGCGACCTCGGTGGAAATCAGCCCTTCGTTGATCCCGACCATGCCGTACTCCAGCGCCTCGCTCATGCGCCAGGCGCGGCCCAGGTCGCGGGTGTAGCAGTAGGCGGCGAGGCCGAATTCGGTGTCGTTGGCCATCTCGACGGCCTGGGCCTCGGTGTCGAAACGGAACACGGCGGCCAGTGGGCCGAAGGTTTCTTCCTGGGCGACTTTCATTTGCGGGGTAACGCCTGCCAACACGGTTGGCTGGAAGAACCCATTGCCCAACGCATGACGTTCGCCGCCGCACAGCAATTGTGCGCCGTTTGCCAGGGCGTCTTGCACATGGTCTTCCACCTTGGCCACGGCACGCTCATTGATCAACGGCCCTTGGGTGATGCCATCATCGAAACCGCTGCCGACCTTGAGTTGCGAAACCCGTTCGGCCAGGCGCGCGACAAAGGCGTCGTGGATGCCGTCCTGCACCAGGAAGCGGTTGACGCAGACGCAGGTCTGCCCGGCGTTGCGGAATTTGGCGATCAGCGCACCGTCAACGGCGCGCTCCAGATCGGCGTCGTCGAAGACAATGAACGGCGCGTTGCCGCCCAGCTCCAGCGAGACTTTTTTCAGCGTCGGCGCGCACTGGGCCATCAGCAATTTGCCGATGGCCGTGGAACCGGTGAATGACAGTTTGCGCACCTGCGGGCTGGCCGTCAGCTCACCGCCAATGGCGATGGCGTCGCCGGTGATGACGTTGAAGATGCCCGCTGGAATGCCGGCCTGTTCCGCCAGTGCGGCCATGGCCAGTGCCGAGAACGGTGTTTCCGGGGCCGGTTTGACGATGCACGGGCAACCGGCCGCCAGCGCCGGACCGGCCTTGCGGGTGATCATCGCCGCCGGGAAATTCCACGGCGTGATGGCCGCGACGACGCCAATCGGTTCCTTGCTGACCACGATGCGCGCATCGCCCTTGTGACTGGGAATGGTGTCGCCGTAGATGCGCTTGGCCTCTTCGGCAAACCACTCGATGAAGCTCGCGGCGTAGAGGACTTCGCCCTTGGCCTCAGTCAGTGGCTTGCCCTGTTCGAGGGTGAGGATGTGTGCCAGGGCGTCGGCGTTTTCCAGCATCAAGGCATGCCAGCGCTTGAGCGTATTGCTGCGCTCCTTGGCGGTCAGCGCGCGCCAGGCCGGCCAGGCTTTGTTGGCGGCCTCGATAGCCAGGCGCGCGTGTTCGGCGCCGAGGTTCGGCACCCGGCCGATGAGTTCACCGGTGGCCGGATTGAAGATGTCCTGACAGGCGCCATCCGGCGCGTCCAGCCATTGGCCATTGATGTAGGCCTGTTGGCGGAACAGTTGCGAGGCTGCTGGGCTCATGCCGGCTCCTGGGAAAATTATAGGTGGCTGCTGTGCTCTACCTGTAGGAGCGAGCTTGCTCGCGATGAACTTCAAGGCGACGCTTGTTTCCAGGCAGCACGCGTTATCGTTCACGACCATCGTCGGAACGCCGCCCGGAGCAAGCTCGCTCCTACAGGGACTGTGTCAGGCCAGGGTGGGCAACGGCCCCAGCTTGCCTTTGTGGTAGATCATCGGCGTGACCGGTTGCGCGGGCAGGATCAGGTTCTTCACCGCGCCGACGATGATCGCGTGATCACCGCCGTCGTATTCGCGCCACAGTTCGCACTCGATGATCGCCGTCGCCTTGGCAAGAATCGGGTTGCCCAGTTCGCTCAAGTGCCACTCGATGCCTTTGGCCTTGTCTTTGCCTTTACCGGCGAAGGCATAGGCTTCGGCGGTCTGGTCGGCGGACAGCAGGTGAATCGCGAACTGCTTGCTGTCGCGCAGCACCGGGTAGGTGTCGGAGCCGTAGTTGGGGCAGAACAGCACCAGTGCCGGGTCGATCGACAGCGCACTGAAGGCGCTGGCGGTGATGCCGACGATGCCGCCGTCCGGGTCCAGGGTGGTGACCACCGTGACCCCGGACGGGAACGAGCTCATCACGTCTTTGTAAATGCCGGGTTCGATCATTTTCCAGGACTCCTAGCGCATCACGAATGGATCAGGCATCGGTGCCTGGGACAGGTTGATCCACACCGTTTTCAGCTCGGTGTAGGCCAGCACCGAATCGATGCCGCTTTCGCGTCCATAGCCACTGTTCTTGAAGCCGCCGATCGGCGCCATAGCCGAGACCGCGCGGTAGGTGTTGACCCAGATGATCCCCGAACGCACGTCCCGGGCCAGGCGATGGGCGCGGCCCAGGTCACGGGTCCAGATGCCGGCGGCGAGGCCGAACTGCGAGTCGTTGGCAATCGCCAGCGCTTCGGCTTCGTCCTTGAAACGGATGACCGAGGCCACCGGGCCAAAGACTTCTTCCTGCATGATCTTCATCGAGTTGCGGTCGCACTCGAACAGCGTCGGCTCGTAGAACCAGCCGTCGCCCAGATTCTGCGGACGCTTGCCGCCCAGGCGCAGACGCGCACCTTCGGCAATCGCGTCGGCCACCAGGCCTTCGACCACGGCCAGTTGCTGCGCGGTGGCCATCGGGCCCATTTCGCTGCTGTCGTCCTGGGGGTTGCCGATGCGGATGCGCCGGGCGCGTTCCACCAAACGGCCGACGAACTCGTCGTAGATCTCGTCCTGCACCAGCAAGCGGGAACCGGAGACGCAGCTCTGCCCGGAGGCGGCATAGATTCCGGCGATGGCACCGTTGATCGCGCTGTCGAGGTCGGCGTCGGCGAAGATGATGTTCGGCGATTTGCCCCCCAGCTCCAGCGACAGTTTGGCGAAGTTCTCGGCGCTGCTGCGCACCACATGCCGCGCCGTGGCCGCGCCGCCGGTGAAGGCGATCTTGCGCACCAGCGGATGGCGGGTGAGGGCGGCACCGGTGCTTGGGCCGTAACCGGTGACAACGTTGACCACCCCTGGCGGAATCCCGGCTTCCAGCGCCAGGCGCGCGAGTTCGAGGATGGTCGCCGAGGCGTGTTCCGACGGCTTGATCACGATGGTGTTGCCCGCGGCGAGGGCCGGGGCCAGTTTGATCGCCGTCAGGTACAGCGGGCTGTTCCACGGAATGATCGCCGCGACCACACCCATGGCTTCGTGCACGGTGTAGGCAAACAGGTCCGGCTTGTCCAGCGGCAGCGTGCCGCCTTCGAGCTTGTCCGCCAGGCCTGCGGTGTAGTGGAAAAACTCTGGCAGATAGCCGACCTGGCCACGGGTTTCGCGGATCAGCTTGCCGTTGTCGCGGCTTTCCAGCTGCGCCAGTTGTTCCTTGTTCTCGGCGATCAGGTCGCCCAGGCGTCGCAGCAATTTGCCGCGAGCGGTGGCGGTCAAACCGCGCCATGCCGGGCTGTCGAAAGCGGTTTGCGCGGCTTGTACGGCGCGCTCGACATCGGCTTCGTCGGCATCGGGCAATTCGGCCCAAGGCTCGGCCAGCGCCGGGTTGAGGCTTTCGAAGGTCTTGCCGGACAGGGCATCGACCCATTCACCGCCGATGCACATCTGGAAGCGTGCGAGTGTCATGCAACGATCCCCTTGATCTGGTTTTGTTTGGAGTGCGCGGTCTGCAGAAACTCCAGCAACAGCTGGTTGACCAAGCGCGGAGACTCTACGGGCATCATATGCCGTTGCTCGGCGAGCACGGCAACGGTCGCACCGGGAATGCGTTCGGCCAGTTGCCGGGCCATTTCCGGGGTCGAGCCGGGGTCCAGTTCGCCGGTGGCGATCAGCGTCGGTACCTGGATGCTGGCCAGGTCGTCGGCGCGGTACATGTCCTGGGTGGCGAACAGTTCGTAAGTGGTCAGGTAACCCTGAGGGTCATTGCCGGCCAGGGTCTGGCGAATCGCGGCGATCTGCGCCGGGTTCGCGGCCTGGTATTCACGGCTGAACCAGCGTGACAGCGCCGCTTCGGCATTGGCGTCCGGGCCGTGTTCGGCGGCTTGGCTGGTGCGGGCGATGACCCCGGCGCGCTGTTCGGCGCTGCGGTTGAAAACACTGTTGAGCACCACCAGGCCTTCCAGGCGTTGCGGGTAGTGCAGGGCAAACGCCCGCGCCACCAGCCCGCCCATGGAAAAACCGATCGCCGTTGCCTTGGGCAATTGCAGGTGGTCGAGCAGCTCCAGCAACTGGTCGGCATAGCCGAGCAGCGGCGTGCCGCTTTCCGGGCGCGGGCTGGCGCCATGGCCGAGCATGTCGTAGGCGATGACGCGGTACTTCGTGGCCAGGCCAACGATCTGGCCGCCCCACATTTCTTTGTTCAGGCCCACGCCGTGGATCAAGACCACGGGCTGGCCTTGGCCGGTCGCCAGGTAACTGGTGCCAGCCGGGGTGAGTTCAGCGGTGAGCCGAATCATGGAGCGCTCCTGCAATGCCTTCTTGTTGTCGTTCTGCTGGCCGGTTACTGGGCTTTTTCGGCTGCCAGTTCTTCCAGGTCGATGTAGCGGTTGCCGATGCGCGGGTGCAGGCGGCCGCCGTCGGCGCAACCAAGGACCACAACGATTTCGTCGGCACGCGGGGCGTCTTCGATCTGCATTTCCAGGGTGATGTAGTGCGAACGCAGGCCTTCGTCGTCCTTGTGCATCATCGGGATCTGGATCGAGGTGCCCGGGCCGCCGCGCTTGTTGGTGAAGCTCAGGTAGCTCTTGGCCTTGACCGCTTCGCGGTAATGGTTGCCGAAGCGCAGGGTGTGGATCACCGCCGAAGCGTGCTCGATCTCGCCGTCGGCTCCGACCACCGCAGCCTTGCCGTAAGCCTCGATTTTCTCGGCACCGCCGATGATGCCCACCAGGCGCTCGACCATCAGTGCGCCGAGGTCGGAGCAGTTGGCGCGGATCTGTGGTTTCAGGTCTTCGACGAAACCGTTGCCCAGCCAGGGGTTCTTCATCACCACGGCCAGACCGACCATGGTCACGGGCTTATCGGTGGCTTTGCCGCCTTCAATAAAGGTTTCTTCGACATAGCTGACGATCTTGCGGATTTCGAAACTCATGAGCTGCTCCATAGGAGGTTTTGGGTGTCTGTGCGTCTGATGGTATACCATAATACCGATGACGCAAGTCCCTTGAGTGAGTTTCTCGTCGGGTGGTAGGAAGGAAAGAATTTTTCGGCCGTACGAAAACTGTAGGAGCTGCCGCAGGCTGCGATCTTTTGATCTGGAAAATCAAAAGATCGCAGCCTGCGGCAGCTCCTACAGAGGATGGTGGGGCTGGAGGGAGGGGTTAGCGGGAAATCAGCCCGTGATCGATGGCGTACTTGACCAGTGCCGCCGGCTTGTCGATGTTGAGCTTGCGCCGAATGCTCAAGCGGTGTGTCTCCACCGTGCGCACGCTGATGTCCAGTTCCCGGGCCATTTCCTTGTTGTTCAACCCTTGCGCCATCTTCGACAGCACCTGGCTTTCCCTCGGGGTCAGTTCGTTGTCGGTGTTCCTGTCGGCGATCAGCCGCTGGGCGATTTCGGCGCTGTAGAAGGTTCCGCCGCTGCTGATGGCCTCGATGGCGGCGATGATTTCACGTGACGGGGCGTTCTTCAGCACATAGCCGCTGGCGCCGGAGCGCACCGATTCACTGACGTATTCGTAATTGTCGTACATGCTCAGCACCAGCACCTTGAGCGACGGGTATTGGCTGCGCAGCACGCGGGTCAGTTCCAGGCCGTTCATGTCCGGCAGGCTGATGTCGACCAGCAGCAGGTCCGGCTGGCAACGTCCGACCATCTCGATGGCCTCGGCGCCGTTTTCCGCTTCGCCGACCATTTCCAGGGGCGACATCACGGCCAGCAGCGCCTTGATGCCGTCGCGGACCAGGGAGTGATCGTCGACCAGGGCGACGCGGATCGGGGAGGGCAGGTTCATCGCAGCTGTTCACTCTTGTAGTTTTTTGGGGCCGGATCAGCGCTTTGCGCCAGGTTTCATCGGCAGCAGCACGTCTAGTTCGCTTCTGCCCGGCATCGAGATCAAATCGAAGCGTCCGCCAAAATGTTCGACGCGTTCGCGGATGTTACGCAAACCAATGCCGGCCTGACGACGTTCGACCTGGGCGACGTTGAAACCGTTACCGTCATCGACCACGGTCAGTCGCACCGATTGTTCGCAGCCGCGCAGGGTAATGGACACGTTCTTCGCCTGCGCATGGCGTTCAATATTGGTCAGGCCTTCCTGGACGATGCGGAACAGTGCAACAGCGGCGCCGTCGACCAGTTGGCAGTCGAATTCATTTTCGTCATAGGTCACGCTCAGCCCGCTGCGCTGCTCGAATTCGGCGGCCAATTGGCCGATGGCCGCTGGCAGGCCAAGGGTGTCGAGCAAGGATGAGCGCAGGTCGTGGGATAGACTGCGGACTTCGCCGATGGCATCGCCCAGGCGCTCGGTGGCTTCTTTTAATGTATTCAAGCCCTTGTCGTTGGCTTGTCCGCGTTCCAGCAGATGGCTGGCCAGTTCGAACTGAAACTTGATCGAAACCAGCACCTGGCTGATGCCGTCGTGCAACTCGCGGGACACCCGTGATCGTTCCTCCTCCTGCAGGCTGACAATGCGCTGGGTCAGGCGCTGCAGTTTCTTGTCTGCCAGTCGATGCTCACTGACATTGAGGGTCATGCCGGTGGCGAACACGAACAGCACCGCGACCAGGGCGACCACGGCAATCGCCATCATGGTCTTGCGGATGCCCATGGCCACTTCGGCACGGGCCTGCTGGGTGGCGCGCTCGACGTCTTCGAGGTAGATGCCGGTGCCGAGCATCCAGCCCCAGCGATCGAGCATCACCACATAGGCGAGTTTGTCGGTCACCTGGCCGGAGGAGGGTTTGTTCCAGGCGTAGCGTTGAAAACCTTCGCCCGATTGCGCACTTTTCAGCAGCGCCTGGATCACCGGCAGGCCGTGGGGGTCTTTCATGTCCCACAAGTATTGGCCTACCAGTTCCGACTGGCGGGCATGCATCAGGCTGCGGCCTTCGTGGTCGTAGACGAAGAAGTAGCCGTTGATGCCGAAGCTGAGCTTGCGCAGTTCTTCCAGCACTTGTTGCTGGGCGTGGGCATCACCGTGGCCGTCGTCGTACAGCGGCTCGATCAGGCTCTGGGCCATTTCCACGTAGTTTTTCAGCTCCGCGCGCTTGCTCGCCAGAATGCTGTCTTCGATCAGTTGCGCCTGTTGGTCACCCAATTGGCGGTTGAGGGATATCACCAGCGCGCAGATGACGGCAATGGCCAGCACCAGCGGCAGAATCCCGAGGGCGACGATCTTGTGTTTGAGCTGCATGTTGACTCCTGCCCGCGCGAAGGCTCGGGATCATATGCCAAAGAGGCGCCTTGTAGGAGCGAGCTTGCTCGCGACGGTATTCCAGGCGCTGAGTGGCGTCGGCTGTACCTTTTTCGCGAGCAAGCTCGCTCCTACAAGGGGTGGGGCGTGTTCTACGTAGAACTACGTAGACGCCACGTACGTAGTAACGCGGATTTATTTGTGGACGTCATGCGCAGATATTGGGCCAGCTCCGCACCGCGGACACAATTATAAAAATTACCGCCGCAGTCACTGGCTGTCGGCAGGAGACACGCTATGCCCCGTCTGGCTAAACACCTCGCCTGGTTTGCCGTGGCTGTCCTGGGAGCGATTGCGCTGAGTGTCGTGGCCCTGCGCCGCGGCGAAGCGATCAACGCCCTGTGGATCGTAGTCGCAGCCGTCGCCATCTACCTTGTTGCCTACCGCTACTACAGCCTGTTCATCGCCAATAAAGTGATGCAGCTCGATCCCAATCGGGCCACTCCGGCTGTGCTCAACAACGATGGTCTGGACTACGTGCCGACCAACAAACACGTACTCTTCGGTCACCACTTCGCGGCCATCGCCGGCGCGGGGCCGCTGGTCGGCCCGGTGCTGGCAGCGCAGATGGGCTACTTGCCCGGCACGCTGTGGCTGATCGCCGGCGTGGTGCTGGCCGGTGCGGTGCAGGACTTCATGGTCCTGTTCATGTCCACCCGCCGCAACGGCCGTTCGCTGGGCGACATGGTCCGTGAGGAAATGGGCCGCATCCCCGGGACCATTGCGCTGTTCGGTTGCTTCCTGATCAT